>DATKCB010000265.1:0-6751 GCA_035513495.1 Planctomycetaceae bacterium
GCTGCGACGAATACGCCACGTCGGTCCCGATGCCGACATGGTCGATTCCGATCAGCTTGACGGCGTAATCAATGTGGTCGAGCAGAGCATTGATGTCTCCGCTTTGACGCAGGAACCGGGGAATGCAGCAGATTCCGATCAGCCCACCGGTCCCCGCAATCGCCTTGAGAACCTCGTCCGGCTTGCTGCGGATGTGCGGATAAATCCCGCCGCAAACACTGTGACTCGCCACGACCGGCTGCTCCGAAACCTGCGCCGCTTCGAGCGACGTCCGCCAGCCCGAATGAGCACAGTCGGGAATCACACCCACGCGATTCATCTCGGCAATCACCCACCGACCGAAGTCGCTCAGACCCGCGTTCCCCGGTTCGCCGCATCCGTCGCCGATCATGTTCCGTCGCTGATACGTCAGGTGCATCATCCGGATCCCGAGATGAAAGAACACCCGCAGATAACGCAACTCATCCTCGACCGAAACCCACTGCTGCGTCAGCGGAACCCCGTTGCCCGTCAAATAGAGGCAGTGCTTCCCCCGTTCCTTCGCCGCGACAATATCCTCGGGGACCGCCGCTTTGGCGACATGCTCCTTCAGCATGTCGGTCGCGAAGGTAAATCGCGCCAGCCGTTTGATCAGCCGCAGCGGATCCTGTCCTTCTTCTCCGGCGTTCTGAAAAATGCAGGTCACGCCCGACGCTTGCCAGGCAGAAAGATATTCCGCCTGTTCGATCGGGTCGGTCACGTTGCGGGTCATCGACATCTCTTCGCGGAGATCCTTCAGTTCGATGTCCGACGCCCCGCCTTCCACAGCTTGCGCGAGGGCGTCACCGTCCAAAGCCGCCCGGGGGGAGAAACCGTAGGTATCGAACACCACCGACTCGGCGTGCAATCGGAGCCCGCGTTCCAGTTCCTTCGCCGAAGGCTTGAGGATCTTGAGCGCGACGTCCCGATCGTGTTGAATTATGGGATTGAGGTTCTGCGTCAGTGAACTTGTCGGATCGCCTGTTTCGTCGGCACATGAGATCGCTCCCGAAACGGTTCCTGCGAGAGATAAGACAGTCGCCTGTCCCAGAAAATGTCGCCTGTCCATGAGTTTAATCCTGCTGAATGTCATCGATTCGAACTCGACCTCAATCGCTCGTGTCACATGATCGGTCGCGAGGACTCACTCTATCCCAGTGACCGGCGCGAGTGCCAGAAAACTTTGGACAATCGATGCAATCCGTACCTGTTCAGTCATGTAGGACGGTCTTTCAGGCCGTCCAGGTGAGCTACGAAGGAACTGAAGTTCCTCAGAAGGGCGCCAATCTCACTGAAACTTCGGGTTGGTTGTGACCGCCTGTAACGTCGGCTAAACTGTTTTTCCCTTCGCAAACGGACCGTGGACAGTCCGCGCCGTGGCAGGGGGCTTCTTTTTCGAGGATCCAAGATCATGCGACACGTTCTCTCGGCGCTGGTGGCGAACCAGCCCGGGGTGCTGGCACACATTTCCGGTATGTTGGCGTCTCGTGCCTTTAACATCGACTCACTGGCGGTCGGGGCGACCGAAAACCCCGATCTGTCCCGCGTCACGTTCGTCGTCAACGGAGACGACCGCGTCCTCGATCAGGTCCGCAAACAACTGGAAAAAATCGTTACCGTCGTCAAAGTGCTCGATTTCTCGAAGCGGGATTTCGTCGAACGCGACCTGATGCTGATGAAAGTCCAGACCGCCGACGGCCGCCGCTCTGAAATCATCGAACTGGTGAATATCTTTCGAGGACAGATCGTCGACGTCTCCCCCGAACACGTGATGATCGAACTCTCGGGAAAAGAGGGTAAGGTCGAAGCCTTCATCGACGCGATGCGGGGATTCGGAATCATCGAAATGGTCCGCACCGGCCGAGTCGCGATGCTTCGTGGAGACGCCTTCCTCGACGAAACCCTCGAAGAAAGATCAGAAACAGAAGTATCCGCCAGCTAAAAGTCGCAGCCCCGGCTTTCAGATCAATAAAATCCGAATGCCCGGAACACTTCCCCGCCCCGAAAACCAATGTACGATGGGCACTCCCGCCCGTCAAAAATAACCGTACGATGGGCACTCCTGCCCGTCGAAAAAAACCGTACGACGGGAACATTTTCCCGTCGAAAACCGAACACACCACACCATCTTCAGCTTCACAGAAAGACGAACCACAATGGGAGCCAAAGTTTACTACGACGATGACGCCGACCTGTCCCTGCTCAAAGGCAAAACCATCGCCATCATCGGTTACGGATCGCAAGGCCACGCCCAGGCCCAGAACCTTCGCGACAGCGGCTGCAACGTCATCATCGGCCAGCGCAAAGGCTCGGCCAACTACGATCTCGCCGTCAGCCACAAATTCGAACCCGTCTCTGCCGCCGAAGCCGCTGAAAAAGGAGACCTGATCAACATCCTGCTGCCGGACGAAGTTCAGGCCGACGTCTTCCAGAACGAAATCCGCAAAGGACTCAAACCGGGCAACGTCCTCCTCTGCTCGCATGGATTCAACATCCACTTCAACCAGATCACTCCCCCCGAAGGTGTCGACGCCGCGCTCGTCGCACCCAAAGGCCCCGGTCACCTCGTCCGCAGCGAATACGTCAAAGGGGGCGGAGTCCCTTCGCTGATCGCCATGTATAAAGGTGCCTCCGAAAGCTCCCGCAACCTCGCCCTTGCCTACGCCAAAGGGATCGGCGGAACCCGTGGGGGCGTGATCGAAACCACGTTCGCCGAAGAAACCGAAACCGACCTGTTCGGCGAACAGGTCGTGCTGTGCGGGGGCGTCAGCGCTCTCGTCAAAGCCGGATACGAAACGCTCGTTGAAGCCGGTTATCAGCCCGAGATGGCCTACTTCGAGTGCATGCACGAACTCAAGCTGATCGTCGACCTGTTCTATCAGGGCGGACTCAACTACATGCGGTACAGCGTCTCGAACACCGCCGAATTCGGTGACTACACCCGCGGCCCCCGCATCGTGACTGAAGAAACCAAGAAGGAGATGAAAAAAATCCTCACCGAGATCCAGACCGGAGAATTCGCTCGCGACTGGATTCTCGAAAACAAAGCCAACCAGGCCTCCTTCAAAGCGACCCGCCGCCGCGAACGTGATCACGGAGTCGAAAAAGTCGGCAAAGAACTCCGCCGCATGATGACCTGGATCGACTCAAAGGAAGTGTGACCGCGCATGATGGCGACACGTATTTCGCTCTCGTTAGTCTTTGCCTGTGCCGCCGTCTCGGCGGCCCGCGCAGAGAATCCAGGCTCCGTGTCCAGTCAATACCGCTCGCTGGTTCCTCATCGCGTTTTGGCGCTCCTGCACGGCCCGGAGATCCACACCGAACTGAAACTGACCGACCGGCAGGTGGAACAACTAGAAACGCTGTTCTCGGAGATCGACGGAACATGGTTTCCGGCGAGAATTCTGCCTCCCGACGAGCAGTTCCCTATCCTCGACCAGCTCGAACAACGTGTCCACGATTGGATGGCCGAGCACGCCACCCCAGCGCAGCGCGCGCGATTGCGACAACTGGAACTGCAAGGGCAAAGCACGCGGATGCTGCTGCGGGACGATCTGGCGAAGGAACTGAAGCTGAGCGAGCGGCAACAACGGGAACTGGTCGAACTCGCCAAAACTACCGACGCAGCCCAATTCGCGTTGCGGCAGGCGGTCATGCGAAACGAATCGAGCCACAACCTTCAGAACGAGGCGACCAAAGCGATCAAAGCCGAGCAAGACGCCGTCACCGAGGTGCTTCAGCCCAGTCAGCGTCGACAACTCGCGCGGATTCTCGGAACAACGTTCGACATCACGAAACTGAAACGCACCTACCCGCTGGCCCCCGAGTTCGTCCCGGTCGAACAGTGGATCAACTCGGAACCGCTCACGCTCAAGGAACTGCGGGGCAAGGTCGTGGTGGTCCATTTCTACGCCTTCCAGTGTCACAACTGCCACGCGAATTTCGAGATCTACCGCCGCTGGCACGAGCAGCTCAAGGACAAGGGAGTCGTCGTGATCGGAATTCAGACTCCCGAAACCTCCCGCGAACGGGATCCCGCCGCCGTCCGCTCCGCCGCCGCCGAACGGAAGCTCGAATTCCCGATCCTGATCGATCAGAAGTCCGAAAACTGGAAAGCCTGGGGCAACACGATGTGGCCGACCGTCTATGTCGTCGACAAAAACGGCTATTTGCGCCACTGGTGGCAGGGAGAACTGAACTGGAAGGGAGCCACGGGAGACAAGACCATCGAACAAACCATCAACACCGCCCTCGCCGAACCGCACGGTCAGTGAACACGCGGGAGAATGCCTCCTCGCAGAATTGCCCGGCCAGTCCTGAACAGACTGGTCAAGCCACACCGAGGGAATCAACGAGTTGCGTCCCGTTTGTTTTCTTTGTTTTCTCCGCCAGATTTCTGTACAGGCACACCAACGCGAACAGCGTGAAGCCCCCCGCGCAGAACAGAAACGGGTAGAGGTGGTTGGTGAAGATCATCAAGTACCACGGAGTCGGAACCATCATTGGTTCGCCAGTGTTTTGGGGAAACGCAGCTTTGTCGTACCGGCCCGTCTCGATCAGTTCTCCCTGCGTATTGAACACATAGCGGCGATCTCCCTTGATGGCGAATACTTCGAACTCGTCCTGCACCAGCGGACGCAGCACAACCATCGAACTGGTGCCGGTTTCGATCGGCCAGCCGCGGAGGAACTTCCAATCGGCGTCGTACACCTGCAAGCGGTTTCCGACAGTTGTCGGCACCACGCGCAAACCGTCCGGCATTCGGATCGCACTGCTCACCAAGCCCGCCGGATACTCATCCTCCGGCGAAAGATGATCCAGCCAGAAGAACGGCACAAAGGCCGCAACCATTCCGACCAGAGTCATCACACCGCCCACAAACAACGGTCCCCGCCGCCATCCCAGTCCAGCCCGCCAGACGGACAACGCCAGCATGATCCCGGAGACCACCAAACCGAAGATCCCGAACATCAGAGGCAGCAGAAGCGAGTGGAGTTCATTCATCAGATCGATCCGCTCGGGGTAGCTCTGTTCCTCGAACTTGCCTGCAATGTTTCAGGAAGACGAGGGCCTGTGCTTTGAGTGCGTCGAGATCGATGCCGTCCGGATTCAGGGATCTCAACGTATCGCTCAGCCGCTTTTGCGTCCATTCGGTTTGCATCATTTCGTCCAGTGCTGTGGCAGCCCAACCACTTGGAGTATGTCCCGTCTCGTCCACCTCGTGATCGTGATCGAGGAGTTCGAGCAAAACGGGAATGGCCGACAGCGGATCCTGTCCGCCGAGACCGCTGGCGGCACATCCGCGAACGTACGGTGAGGCATCGGTCCGAGCAAGTCTGACGAGCGGTTCGATGTACTGTTCGTCTCCCAGTTGACTCAGTATTCGTGCAATGCCCCCCCCGCACTTCTTCGCACGAATCTCCCAGCAGCGTCAACGTGAAAGCCGCCGCATAGTTGCGACGTACCCAAATCAAAAGCTCGCCGCAATAGAAACGCAAACGCTCGCAAGGGTCAGCCGTGCCGGATTCCGCGCGGCGGAGAATCGACTCTTCAAATATCTCACGCTTCATTTCGTCTCGCCGGGCTTCGAGATCGGGATGCCACCGCACGAAATGAAACTCGTTTAACATCCGAAACAACGCCGGATCACGGCATTCTTCGGGTGGGTCGGGCAAGAAACGCAAATAGTCGACCATCGCTTTGGCCAATCGCTCATGCGTGTTCGGAATGATTTTCAGATCCCTGCGAACCGAGATCTGTGAGTGGATGATTTCCTTGCAGTCCATCATATTCAGGCATCAGATTCATTCCCACGAGCCTCGAATTCACAAAGATCAGATTTCCGCGCCACTCTCCGCCAGGCCTGCTCGAGCAGATCGAATAATGCTTCGTCCGGAATCGTCGGACGGACGAGAATCGCCGCGTATCCGATGTAATGGTCCGTGATATAGAACGTGTCGGGATCGGAGGCGATCAGCGTTGCCTGTTCCTCGACGGAATCCAAGCGAATCACGATCGCATCTTCCGTCTGGTGCATGCGGGCAATCAGCTTCTTGCCGACTTTGAACCCCGGTGTTCCATACGAAAGTTCCTCCCTGGAACCGGGCAGGCGCCCGGTGCCACTGTTGAAATCTTATCGAAAAGGGTGCCACTCGATAGACAAAATCCGGCCCTTGCTGCTATTCCGGAAGTTCCAGCAGCGTCGAACCGTTCATGCCGATCATTGCCCGCGACCCAGGCTGACACACACAGCCCGGCCCGAGGTTGTACTCCTGCTCCAGGAAGCCGAGCGGTGACCTGCGAACCTCCCAGTCGCTGAAACCGGCAGCCAATGCGGCCGAAACCAACTCTGCGGATTTGGGGGCGTCCTCGTCCCATCGGATGGCAACCCCTTCGACTTCAGGTTCGGTGAGAAATACGAACTTCACAGAATCCTCCACCCAGGCGCGACTGTTGAAATCTGTTTGAAAAGGGTGCCACTGGCGTGTCGCTGGGTAGCCCGGCCAGTTCGTTCAGAACTGGCCCTTTCAGCAACAAGGATGACTCACCATCCGCTCCCGAATCCGCCCAGACTCTCGCTTCCAGACTGACGTCCGTATAGTATCACCCCGCGCAACGCCGTCCAAGCGCGTTTCTCCTCACCGGATCGCAACTTCCGCCGACCCTCCCCCGCCGTTGCGCAACAAAGTCACCTTTGGTAGAGGACGCATACGAAAGCGGAAAGCGGACGGGG
>DATKCB010000266.1:0-7341 GCA_035513495.1 Planctomycetaceae bacterium
TCGAAGGGCTTACCACTCCTGCCAAGTTTCTGACTCTGTTCCTGCTCTCCGATTTCCACCACTTCGATATCGATCCGCCCTTTGTCGGGTGATTCGTAATAAAATTTTCCGTCGGCTCGCTTCTCGACTTCGAAGACAAAATCGTAGACAAACCGGCGATGCGTTCCCGAGAGCTTGGTGATCCCTTTCGTTTTGTTTTCCCAGTCTTTGAGGATCTTTTCCAACTGGGGATCGACTCCGGGTCGAACTTCCGCCGTTCCCGATTGCGCTAAGAGTTGCGTGGCGAATTGGAGTAACAGACAAACGCAGGCGGTGGCTCGTTTGAACGTTTTTTTGAAGCTCGACATCTCAGGCGGTATCCTTCCCGCAAGTCGTTTCCCGGAGGATAAGGGAGAGTCCGGAGAACGCTAACTCGTGATTTGGTAATCCATTACGATCTAAAATCGGAGTGGGCGGCGGATTCTAGCAAGAGGCCCAAATACTGCATAGGGAGATTTCCCAACCGTGCTCCGCTCGGGGTATTTTTTGCAAAAGTGTGGCGTTCGACCCAAATGACGTGGCACTTTTCTCTCAGACTGGTGATGCGTAACCATCGAGTTCAAAACACATTACAAACATTTTACAAAAGAAAAGGTTGTTCGAACCCGTCTGAATTCGGTATTTTAGACTAGACTTTCTGGTCGATACATACAGATCGTTCGTGACTTAAGGAGATGAGCCGATGAGAGAGCGGATCAGACAGATCGCTCGCCAGATTCCTCTCGTGGTGCTGGTGGTCCTCTTCGGACTTCGCATTGCGAATGTCTTCGCCCAGGAATCCGCTCCCACCTCGGTCGCGACGACCGCGACGAGCAGCATCTTCGATAAGGACGCACCCGAGACGCTCGAGGATCTTCTCGCGATCGAAGAGCAGATTCAAAAACACCGTCAGAAAATGATCGACGCGACGGTCAGCGTCACCGTCTGGCAGACTCGCGCTCAAGGCAGCGGAGTTGTCATCAATCAGGATGGGTATGTGCTGACTGCCGCTCACGTGATCGGAAAATCCGGCCTGCAAGCTGAGATCACCTTCGCCGATGGTTCGCGGGCGCGCGCCGAAACGCTGGGAGTTGACCACGCCAGCGATGCCGGAATGCTGCGGATCGTCGATGAGGGGGAATGGACTTACTGCGATCTGGCCGCAGAAAAACCGCAAAAGGCGGGTGCCTGGTGCGTCGTGACAGGCCATCCCGGAGGACACATCCACAATCGACCGCCGGTGATGCGGCTCGGTCGCGTGATCGGTGTTCGCGATGCGATGGTTCAAACCGATTGCACTCTGGTCGGAGGCGACTCGGGCGGTCCCCTCTACAATCTGGACGGGCAGGTGATCGGGATCAACAGCCGGATCGGCGCTTCAACCGCCTGGAATTTTCACGTTCCCTCACTGGTTTTTCAGCGCGGCTGGGAGGAACTGATTTTGCCGGCAGGTTTTCTGGGCGTCGGCGGCGATCCCTCGAATTTCGACGGTCCTTGCCGGCTGACGAGAGTGCTGGAGGAAGGTCCGGCCGCGAAGGCAGGCCTGCAGGTTGGAGATGTGATCCTCAAACTTGACGGGAAGAAGATCGATTCGTTTCTGAAATTGATCGACGTCGTGGCAGGTTACCATCCCAAACAAAAAATCAAACTGGAAGTGAAACGGGGCGACGAAATCATCGAACTCGAAGTCGTGCTGGAAAGAAAAGATCCTTACGCGGCGTGAAGCGGCAAAAACCCGGGAAGCATTGCTCGACCCAACCCTAATAACGAGGCGAATCAAGTGAATCACAACACGCGAAACAAACTCGCTGTTTTCCGATCCGGGCTGTGGTTAGTGCTCGTCGCGTTGATTCTGACTTCCGGTCAGGCTTTCGCCCAGGACAACGACCAGAAACTGAAACCCGAATTCCAGATGAGCGGCAAGCGAACTCTGGCCGCGTTTCAAGCGGTGGTCGGCAACGCTCGTCTGTCGACTGTGGAAATCTGGTGCAATTCTCAAGTCTGTGCTTACGGAGCCGTGCTGGACGAAGAAGGCCACATCATCACCAAAGCCAGCGAACTGCAATTGTCTCCCGAGTGCCGCTTCCACGATGGAGCGACAGCTCGCGCCAACATCATCGCCGTCGATCGCGAATGCGATCTGGCGTTGTTAAAAGTGACTCACGATCGGCTCGTCCCGATCAAGTGGGCCGAGCAGGATTTCACTGACGTCGGCCGCTGGGTTGCCACACCCTGTCTGGACGAACTTCCTCGCGCCGTCGGTGTGGTCGCCGTGGGACAACTTAAGATCAAGCGGCAAGGGGGCAATGGCGAACTGGGAGTGAACATGGATCAGGCCAGTACACGTCCGAAGATTGAAATGGTGACTCCTTTTTCGAGCGCCTCTCGCGCGGGCCTCAAGACCGGAGACGTCATCCTGCAATTAGCCGAGTACGCGATCGATACTCGAGATGCCTTGCAGGAGCGGGTGAAACTCTACAAACCCGGGGATACTTTCTTCTTGCGGATTCTGCGCGGACACGAGTATCTGAACCTCCACGTCACGATGGGCAGCAATATTCAGCAGGCGTGGGAGCGACAGGGAATTCAGAATCGGATGGGGGGCAAACTGAGCGCTCGCCGCGCCGGATTCGAAAAAATTCTGCTGCACGACACCGTCCTCAATCCCGAAGAATGCGGCGGACCGATCGTCAATCTGAAAGGTGAAGCGATCGGATTGAACATCGCTCGAGCCGGCAGAACCGAAACCTACGCACTCCCCGTCTCGATTCTGAAAAAACGCATCGAAGAGCTGATGTCGGGACGCCTGGCGGTCGTGTATCCGGATGCCGTCGCGCCGGAACTGGAGTTTGTCTCCGAAAAAATGGCGGACGATCTTCCCGAGCCGCCACCGCCGCCGGAATAGACTGAGTCGTTACATATTCGTCTTGGCGTCGGCGGTATCGCCGAGCAGGCTTCCGAGCGCCGCGTTCAACGTCGCATCGTGTTCGTGAGTCTGGGTGTAGATGCGAAACAGCAGAAAGCTCGTCGGGACCGCCTGGAACAGTTCGTCGTCGGTCAGTTCGCGCGGCTTGCCGATGGCGGGATCCAGCAGAAAATTCTGTCCTCCGGCGGGCAACCGTCCGCTGGGACGATGGTAATGGCGGGCGACGTCGACCCGCATCGGCAGACCGCGCAACTCGCCGGGAAGCCGGTCCCGGATGCGTTTCTCGACGATATCCGGTTCCGAAAAAATCGACATCGCTTCGGAAGAGGCCGTATGGAAGAACATCGATTTTTCGCAGGCCATCTTCCAGCCGACCTCGCGGCGGAGAATCCGGTTCCAGTGCGTTCCAATTTTGTGCAACCGTTCGTTCTCGCTGGTGTCCCAGCGTTGTACGTCAACCAGAAACGTCGATTCCGTCAATCGCTGGTATTCATCGAGGTGTTCGAGCGGATTGCCGGGAAATAATTCCTGCATGATGTCCGCAAAAATATCGCTCAGCGACAGATCGAGCGAACGAACCGTCCGATGGAAGTATATCGAGCGAAACAGATTGGCCCGCGTCTCGATGAAATTCACCAGAGTCGGGAGCCCTCGCGCGTGGATTGTGAGTCCGGCGGGCGTAAAAAAACTGTAGTGCAGAATCCGCGACATGTCGAACGCACGGAGACTGTAACCGGTCATATACGCGTCGCGCAGGACAAAGTCCATGTTATCGACAGTATAGATTCCGCTGAACAGCGAGCGCAATTTGCAAAGCCAGTCGGGTTGCCCCTGTTGTTCATCGTCGCTGCGGGGACGCCGGATCAGCCAGGAGATCTGCCGCGGTTCGAGTTCTTCGAGCGGCTGCAGCGTTCCCCGCGGATTTCGCCGGATCCGGATGAGCAGTTCTCCCAGTTCGTGTTCGATGATGTGCGCGCCGATGTCCTCGTGCGTCAGATGGAATTGTTCGAGGTAATGATCGTCGAAGAAGTGTCCGAACGGACCGTGTCCGACGTCGTGCAAGAGGGCCGCCATTCGCACGAGAGATTCCACGTACGCCCGGGAAGGAACGCTTTCGCACGATTCGGCGAGCGATTCGTACCAGTGCTCGATCACGCGCGAAGCGAGATGCATCGCCCCGAGAACGTGTTGAAACCGCATGTGTTCGGCGGCGGGGAAGACCCACCAGGCGGTCTGGAGCTGATGAATTTGCCGCAGCCGCTGGATCCAGGGGTGATCGATGATGTCCTGTTCGGCGACTTCGCCCTTGGGGAGCGCGCGGCGCGAGACGAACGGAATATATCCGTGAATCGGATCGTGAATCAGGCTTTCGACAGCAAAGTCGCGGACCATGGAGGTTTTTCCTGTTGTGATGTTCGTCGAGTCGGCATGATAACTCATTGAGGGTGGGACGGAAACAGCGTCTGCCCGTGTGAAGAGCCGAAAGATTTGCTACTTTAGTTGCGTCATTTCCTGCCGGTTGATTCATCGAACATGCCCGATCCCAACGAATCACAATCGATCCTGCGGCTCCAGGAGAGCGTCCACGAAAAACGGGCGCTGCGGCTGTTTCAAATGGAATGGATCGCTCTCGTGTTCGGGCTTTGTGCCACGGCTCTGCGACACGGCCTGATGAAAGTTGGCAGCGAAGAAGGTGCCGAACTCCAGGAATACGCCAGCCTCGGGGGAGCGATCGTCCTTTTATCTGTGTTTCTGATTTTTTCGTACGGTCTTCGCTATCGCTGGAGTTTGCGGAGGACTTCGTTTCTCACCCGAACCTGGCCGAAGCTCGCCTTCGCGATCCTGTGGACGACGGGATTCATGACGGTCCAGATCTTCGGTCCGATCTTACCCGTTCCCGAGAGCAATCTGGCTCCGCGCATCGTCTGGTACTTTCGGCTCTCCGAGTTTTTGATGATTCTGCTGGGGATCGTCCAAACGGTGCAGGTCAGCCGCGCTCTGGCGACTCGCGGAGTCAATCCGGCGGCGCTGCTGGCCGGTTCTTTCGCGGTCCTGATTTTCGTGGGAACACTCCTGCTGATGCTCCCCGCTGCGCGAGCCGGATATCACAACGGAGAAGTCAGCGAGGGTGCCCCCTTCCTGACCGCACTGTTTACGGGAACCAGCGCGAGTTGCGTGACGGGGTTGGTTGTCGAACCGACGGGAGAGTATTGGAGCCGGTTCGGTCAGACCGTGATTCTGGTGTTGTTCCAGATCGGCGGACTGGGAATCATGACCTGTGGTGCATTATTCGTGGCACTCGCCGGCCGCAACATGCAGATTCAGGAAACCGCGACCCTCAGAAAAATGCTCGGTTCCGACCGATTATCCGATGTCCGGCGATTGTTGCTGACGATTCTCGTTTTCACTCTGTCCGCGGAACTGTTCGGTGCGGTACTGATGTCGGGATTGTGGAGCGATCTCCCTAAGAGCGAACGTATTTATCACAGCATTTTCCATTCGGTCAGCGCATTCTGCAACGCGGGTTTTTCACTGACTCCCGACAGTTTCGTGGGATACGGGCATCGCTGGCAAATCTGGTTCGGCGCGACGAGTCTGATCATCACGGGAGGGCTGGGATTCGGAGTGATCTACAATCTGTATCGCGTGATCTCTCACCGCTGGTTTGCCGCGAAACGCATCGCCTCAACTGAGTCGCCCCCCTCGATTCGTCTGGGAGCAACGACGCGATTGGTCTTGTGGACAACGATTCTGTTGCTGTGCGTAGGTACCGTCGGAGTTTATCTGCTGGAATCGATCGGACCGGGAACGGCTGCCTCCGCGGAAAAGAATTTGTGGGTTCACGCATGGTTTCAATCGGTCACGTTCCGCACGGCGGGCTTCAATACCATCGATCTCAGCGAACTGCAGACGACCACCAAATTATTTGCAATCGGGATGATGTTTATCGGAGCCTCTCCCGGGTCGACTGGTGGAGGCGTGAAAACCGTCTGCATCGCTGTGATTTTCCTGTCGATTTTGTCGTTTCTCCGCGGCAAGGAACGCGTGGAACTGGGGCATCGCCAGATTCCGACTCTCCAGATCGAACGCGCTTTTTTAATCGTGACGCTGGGAATCGGAATCGTCATGTTGACGGCGTTTCTGCTGGTGCTGTTCGAACAAAAACCACATCGGCTGATCGACCATTTGTTCGAGGCAACCAGCGCGTTCGGAACCGTCGGTCTCTCGACCGGGATCACTTCACAACTGTCGGCACCGTCCCGAGTCGTGATCGTCATCGCGATGTTCATCGGACGCGTGGGTCCGCTGACATTGATGATGGCACTCGCGACGAGAGAACAAAAACACCATTACGACCTACCCGAGGAAAGCGTGGCGTTGGGTTAAACTCCGCCACGGCAATTCTCGCAGACACATTTCGCGCAAAGGAACCACCATGCATCGCATCGCCGTGATCGGACTCGGACGATTTGGCACCGCTCTGGCCAAGGAACTCGCCGCGGGAGGAGCGCAGGTCATTGCAGTGGACAGTTCGCCCGTGCTGGTGGAAGAAATCAAGGATTTTGTCCAAGTCGCCGTTCGACTGGACTCCACCGACATTACCGCTCTCAAGAGTCAAGGCATCGATCAGGCCGACGTGGTTGTGGTCGCCATCGGAGAGAATTTTGAGGCGGCTCTGTTGACGACCGTGATGCTCAAGAAATTCGGAATTCCGAGAATCATCTGCCGGTCGCAATCGTTGTTTCATGCCGAGATTTTCAAACAGATCGGAGCCGACGAGGTGATTCAACCCGAACTCCAGGCCGGGCAGAGCCTGGGCCGGCATCTGGCCAATCCGAGAATCGACGATTTGATCAAGCTGGGTGACAATTACTCCCTGATCGAATTGCACGCTCCCAAAGCGTTTGTCGGAAAATCACTCAAATCGCTCGGCTTGCGACAATCTTATGCCGTGAATCTGATCGCAGTAAAGCGACTTGTCAACGTGCTGACAGAAGAGGGCGAAAGCACGGAAAAAGAGGTCGTATCAGTGCCAGATCCCGATGAAGTGATCAATGCGGACGACGTGCTGGTTATGGTGGGTTCCGACGAAGCGATCTCGAAACTCCCTCAGGAATAATGTCATGGCGGTACGACTCCTCGATTCGATTTGATTTTCCAGAAATACTTTTCTGATGAATTCTACATTCCCCGATTCGATCTCCACCGAAGACGAACTGGACGACGTTCTCACGCATCCGTCCCTTGAACTCTGCGGGATGATTTCGCGCGTGACAAGCTCGCTGGTCGTACTTGGAGCCGGGGGAAAGATGGGTCCGTCGCTCGCGGTGTTGGCCAAACGTGCCGCCGAACAGGCGGGTCACGAGTTGAAGATCATCGCAGTCAGCCGTTTCTCG
>DATKCB010000267.1:0-3593 GCA_035513495.1 Planctomycetaceae bacterium
TCATCAACTTCGCGAAGTTGTGAAACAAAACCGGCCCTGTTCTTTGAAAATCTGTCATCAATTTGACAACACCCTCCCTGACGCAGGAGCCGGGAGGTTTGTCACGAGCGCGCAACATTTCGCACTCGGTCCGCGCGAAAAGACGAAAATTTTCCAAGACACTCGCCAACCGTAGCAGACCGCTCGTGCTCACCGGTTGAGATGGTCTGAACGCGGTGTCCGGGAAGTAAGTAGATGAAGGCAGTGACACGAGTGGTTCGAATCTGACTCTGGATTTACGGATTCACATCCGCCGATGTCGAGACCGTTTTGAGATCTTCGCGCAACGCGAGCAACAGATCGCGCAGCGGAGAGTCGAGTTGCTCGGCCGCGATCTTGGCGTGCTGGACGACTCCCTTGTGATCGACCAGCCACATCGTCGGAATCTCCCGAATTCCATAATACTGAGCGACCGGGTTTTCCCAGCGGCGTTTCTCAGGCTCGGCGAAAAAGATCTGCTTCCAGGGGAGCGGATGCTCTTCGAGCCAGGCGTTCAGGGCCGGTTCGTCTTCGTCCATGCAGACACCGACGACCTCGAAGCCGAACTTCTGGTATTTTTCATAGGCTTCCTTGATGACCGGAAGTTGTTCCGAGAACTCCTGACTTTCCGAACTCCAGAACACGATCAGCACGACTTTGTTCTTGAAATCATCGATCGAGATAAATCCGCCGTCGGGAGTCGGTCCCGCGAATTCCAGCGGTTTCCCTTCGAGCTGCATTCGCCGCAAGACGCCGACGCTCTGACGTCCCTGCTGCGTTTCCGGAAATTTTTCGGCCAGCAATGCGTAACAGGCTTTGGCTTCTTCCAGATCCCCGTGAAGTTCGCAGGTCATCGCCGCCGAACTCAACAGCGGGAGTACCTTGTGTTCCTCCCGCGGAAAATTCGAAGCCAGCAGCCGAGCCTGTTTACTGAACTCGATGATCCAGCGCGGATCTTGCGACGCATAGCGTTTGGCGTTCGTATGAGCGAACCGGGCCAGCGCATAAGTGGCATGCATCGCTGCTTCCGACTCCGGATTGCGCTGCTGTAGCGAACCGGCGTCGCTGTACAGCGCCTCGATGTCTTCCGCGTCCCCTTGCAGCGCATTTTGCAGTCGGGCTTCCATGAATTCCTGAATCGCGACATTGAAGTATTCGGCCTGCTCGGCTCGATCGTGCGTGAGCGTAATGATTTGCGTGGCCAGTTCGATGATCTTCTCATTCTTGATGCTGCGGGCATTGCGCAATTCTTCGAGTGTTGGAGTTTCTCCGTTCGCCTGATACATTGGCTCTCCGCGGACGTTCTGGATCTGCTTCAAGTACCATTCCGGCGTGCCCTCCTTCAGTTCAACTTTCGGCACAGAGCCGATCGAAGCCGCCGGAGGAGTGGTGTTGCCGTCCGCACTCTCTGCTGATTCGAGTTCGAGGTCGGGTCGCGCTGCCTTCGCGTTGGAGTTCGCACTCCCCGCAGGAGAGGATGTTTTTTCTCCCCCACCGCACCCTGAGAGAAGCACTAAGGATCCCAGTGAAAGCACAAATCCCGCGGTCGTCCGTGCGCTGGCCATGGTCTCTCCATCCTTTGAGAGTCGTCTGCAAAATCTTTCATCGAGAGAGAGTTTCCGAGCGGTTTCACGAACCTCCCAGAAAACTTCTGCGATCCGGGAAGTTGTAGAAAATTCAACGGTTTAGCGAAAGAGGAACTCCGGAAAATTCCTAAGATTGTAACTTTGAAAACATAAAACGGCTGTTCTGCGGTCACCTTGTCGCTATCCTGAACGCCTCGGTCCCAAATTCTCAGACTGTCCTGTTTCGGGTGAACGCTGATCCGCCTCTGGCGGCATCATGAGCAGCCTGCACCAGATGACTCTTCGATCGGAATTCCAGCATGAGCAACTTGTCTCGACGAAACCTGTTGAAATCCACCGTGGCTTCCGCAACGGCCTGCGTCACTCTCCCGGGGCTGTGCGCCGCAAATCGTTCCACTCGAAAGGCCACACGCTACATCGACATGCACACGCATATCGGAACCACCTGGAACGGCAACAAAGAACTGACCCCCGACGACCTGTTGAAATGGATGGACGAGCACGACATCGAGAAAGCGGTTCTCTTGCCGCTCGTCTCTCCCGAATCCTCCAGCTTCCTGCTCCTGACCGAACCGGCGCTCGCGGCTGCCAAAGCTCATCCCGATCGATTCATTCCATTCTGCTCGATCGATCCCCGCACTTCGGTTGTGGGAGGAGTCAAGGGGTTCCGCGACGTCATCCGGTCGTACGTCGACAAAGGAGCCAAAGGGTTCGGCGAGCACAAGGTCGGACTCAACTTCGACGACCCGCTGATGATGCAGATCTACGCCGTCTGTGAAGAGATCGGCATCCCCCTGCTCTTCCACATGGACACCATTCGAGGAAAGGACGAACCGGGACTCCCGCGGCTCGAACACGCGCTCGCAACCTATCCAAAGTTGAATTTCATCGGACACGGTCCCGGCTGGTGGGCTTCCATCTCGGGGGACGTCAAGGAAGTGAAGGATCTGGGTAGCTATCCAAAAGGCAAAGTCTTTCCCGGCGGGGCCATCGATCGTCTGATGAAAGAGTATCCCAACATTTACGGAGACCTTTCCGCCGGCAGCGGAGCGAATTCGATCACGCGCGATCTCGAATTCGGACGCGAATTCCTGATCCGCAATCAGGACCGGCTCATGTTCGGGACCGATTATCTGCAGCCCGGGCAAGCGGTTCCGCAATTCGAGATGATGGATCAACTGAATCTTCCCCCCGACGTCGACAAAAAAATCAGCCGCGGTAACGCCGAACGGATTGTTCTGAAGATCGATCAAAGCAAATAGACATTCTCCGACATGGCGGTCAGGTGATTCCCTCAATGTCCGACAGCTCACCACTCACAATTTCAGAACTCACGCGACAGGTGAAAGATCTCGTCGAGGGGAACTTTCCGTCGGTGGCCGTCGTGGGAGAAATTTCGAACTTCGTGCGCGCCTCGTCGGGGCATCTCTATTTCACACTCAAAGACGAACAAGCCCAGATGCGGGCCGTCATGTGGAAGGGTTCCGCTTCCCGATTGCAGTTCGATCCGAAGGACGGACTGGAAGTCATCGCGACGGGGCGGCTCGAAGTCTATGCCGCGCGCGGCAGCTATCAACTGGTCGCCGAGCGGATGCTTCCGCAAGGAATGGGTGGGCTGGAACTGGCGTTTCGGCAACTCCAGGAAAAACTCGCCAACGAAGGCTTGTTCGATCCCGAACACAAACAGCCGATCCCCCGCATTCCCCGCCGCATTGCTCTCGTGACGAGTCCCACCGGGGCGGCCGTGCGGGACATGCTGCAGGTCATGAGTCGCCGCTGGCCCGCGCTCGACGTTGTTCTGCTGCCGGTCGCGGTCCAGGGAGAGGGAGCGGCTGAGCAGATCGCCGCATCGATCGATTACGCTCCGCGAATTCCGGGCGTCGATCTGATCATCACGGGTCGCGGAGGAGGTTCGCTGGAAGATTTGTGGGCGTTCAACGAAGAAATCGTCGCCCGCTCGATTTTCGCGTGCCCGATCCCCGTGATCAG
>DATKCB010000268.1:0-5854 GCA_035513495.1 Planctomycetaceae bacterium
AAAATTTCTGTTCTATCGCGGAATCGGGAACTTCGATCTGATGTTGAGATTACAGGCGAAAGGAAACGACCGGTTTGTGGTGAGGAACCTGTCGAGCGAGCCGGTCCACTCGCTGATCCTGCTCGAACGGACGAACGAAGGGAAAATGCGATTTGCCGTACATGAACTACTGGACGGCAAACAGCAGCAGGAACTGCAGTTGCCGGAGACGGACATGAGCCAGAACGATCTCGAAAAAGAAATCGAGGTCGCTCTCGTGAGCGCAGGACTGTTCCGAAAGGAAGCTCTCGCGATGATCGCCACGTGGCGCAGTTCCTGGTTCGGTGAAACCGGCACGCGAATGTTTTATCTGCTGCCGGAAATGCAAACCGAACGGCTGCTGCCTTTGAGTATTCAACCGGTTCCCGAAGAATCCGTGCGGGTGATGGTTGGACGGCTGGAAATCATGACGCCCGATCGGGAACAGAAACTCGAAGGCTTGCTCAAGGCTCAAGCAAACCTGCAACCCGAACAGATCGATCCGAAGAGCGAACTGGGCGTCGAACTGGCGGCTCTCGGACGATTCGCCGAACCGGCTTTGTCGCGGATTGTCTCTTCGTCGAAAGAGCCAGAAGTGAAACGCGTTGCCGAAAAGCTGATCGAACGACTTGTGAACGGTCCTGAAGACCTCTGGAAAGCCAATGCGATCGCAATCCCGTCGCTTCCCTTGGTGGAAGATGAAAAGGTCAAAACCGAAGCCCGCGAAGAGGACTCGGGAGAAGTCGAGGCAGCTCCGAATTCGAACTGATCTTTCGAAAGTGTGCTGTCTCAAAAAAACGCTCCGGCCAATCTGGCCGGAGCGTTTTTGTTTTGATTCAGCAACTTATCGGAACTACTTCGCGGCAGCAAAGCGGCGGGCGACTTCCTTCCAGTTGACGACATTCCAGAAAGCGGCAATGTAGTCGGGACGCCGGTTCTGATAATTGAGATAGTAGGCGTGTTCCCACACGTCGAGTCCGAGAATCGGATTGCAGGTACACTCGGCGATTCCTTTCATGAGCGGGCTGTCCTGATTGGGAGTCGAACAGACCGCGAGAGTGCCGTCTTTCACACCGAGCCAGGCCCAGCCGCTGCCGAAGCGGGTGGCGGCGGCTTTGGCGAACGTCGTCTTGAAGTTCTCAAAGCTTCCGAACGAACCGTCGATGGCCGAGGCCAGTTCTCCCGAAGGAGGACCTCCGCCAGTCGGCGACATCACGGTCCAGAACAGGTTGTGGTTGGCGGTTCCTCCGCCGTTATTGCGGACAGCCGTCTGAATGTCGGCAGGAACATCGGCGATTCCGGAGATCAGTTCTTCGATCGACTTGGCAGCGAGGTCGGCGTGGCCTTCGAGAGCGGCGTTCACATTGGTGATGTAGGCGTTGTGGTGCTTCGTATGATGGATCTCCATCGTACGGGCGTCGATGTGCGGTTCGAGCGCATCGTACGCATAGGGGAGTTCGGGCAATTTGTAGGCCATGATCTCTTCTTCCTTTGTCAAACGGATATTAGATGCGGTCAATCGTGAAACACACACAACCGGAAACGAGATATCGGAGTCCTGCGGGCGCGTTGAACAAACCACTCGTCCTCCTGACATTGTAGGAACCCGGACCGGGGTCACAACCGAACGAATGAAGAATTGAAAAACTCTTTCGGAGGAATCAAGTGCTCGCTGTCGTCACGAGCGAGTCTCTCGAGAGATTTCATCGAGGAAAGCGCAAAAAAGAAGCCCTCGCCGCAAAGAAGAGGACGAGGGCTTGGCTCAATCGGGAAACCGGCGATTCACTCTCCTCACCGCCATCAGAGATTCAACCGAGCTACGTTCGTTACGAACCCGACAGGCTCACGCCGGTAAAAATACGGGCAAGAAAACCGTCAAACGCTGGGCCGCTTACTGATGTCGGGAGCAGGGAAAAAATCCCCATTCCCGGACTTAAATTTATCTAGAGGTGATTGAAAAAGGAAAAGGGTTTTGCTTCATACGCGCTCCTTCTGAAAAACAAGGTACGGTAAGAAAACAAGTCCGCGTCAAAATTCCTTCGAAGGTGAATTGACTCTATCTATTATCTCGGCACGCGGCCGGGTTGTCAATCATTTTTTTAAGAGAAGATGCAGCCAGAAATTTCGGGAAAAAACACCCGCTGCGACGCTTGCGCCCGAAGTCTTTTCGGCGAAAACGCTTACGGCACCGTCACGTTTTCCTCGATTGCCGCATGCGGTGGGCAATTCGTTTGGCAAGTTCGTCAACGATGGCACCTCCAATAATCACTCCTCCGATGATCGCGAATTCCAATTGAGTCGGAATTTCCAGCAAGTTCGAGGCGTTATAGAGCAATCGCAGGACCGCCATCCCGATCACAACACCGATGATGGAACCCTCTCCTCCGCGGAGCGAGCAGCCTCCCAATACTGCCGCAGCAATCGCGTAAAGTTCGTAAAAATTCCCGTGACTGGAAGGCTGTACCGAATTCAGGTCGAGCATAAACATGATGCCGCCGAAACCGGCCAGCGTCGAACAGATCACATACGCCAGGATCGTCAAGCGATCGGTTTTGATTCCGCTGTATCGTGCTGCTTGTTCGTTGCGACCGAGCGCCTGCAGATACCGCCCCCAAATGGTTTTATCCAGAAAGATTGCGCCTGCGATCATCAGTACAAACAGAATTAAAAAAGGAATCGGGAGATGAAAACCGGTTCCGTCCGTCAAAACCGGAACGTCCAGTTTTCCCGTAGCCAGTTTTCTCAGACCTGAGTACTCGTTACCGAAACCCATCGTCTGATCGGCCGTGATGAAGCGGGACAAACCTCGATAAATCAACAGTCCGCACAGCGTCACGACGAATGGCTGCAATTTCATTTTTGTAATCAACAGTCCGTGGACAAACCCGATTGAGGCGGAGATCACCATGACCAGTCCGATCGAGGTCGGGATGGAATACCCGCGATCGACGATGAACATCGGCAAAAGGCATCCCACCAGACCGACCACCGAGCCGATCGAAAGATCGATTCCCCCGGTGATGATCACAAACGCCGCTCCGATCCCGAGGATTCCGAACAGACCCGTCCAGTTGAGCAGGTTCTGGATGTTATAGGCCGAGATGAATTTCGGGTTTTGCCAGGCCGTGAAGACAAAGACCACGATGAACAGGCTGAGGATTCCGAGTATTTTTTTCATGATGGACCGTCCGCAGCGACGAGTGTTCGACCGGTCGCCAATTGCATGATTGATTCTTCTGAAAGTTCGTTGCGTTTCAGTTCGCCTGAAATCTGTCCCTCGTGCATCACGAGTACCCGATCGGATACTCCCATGATCTCTTCGAGTTCGCTGCTCACAAACAACACTGCCAGTCCCTCGCCCGCGAGTTTGTCCATCAAATGATAGATTTCCTCTTTGGCGCCGACGTCGATTCCCCGGGTCGGTTCGTCGAGTAACAGCACCTTCGGTTCGAGCGACAGCCATTTTCCGAGTACGACTTTCTGCTGATTTCCACCGGAGAGAAATTGCAGAATCTGTTTGCGGCTGGGCGTTTTGATTCCGAGATCGCCGATCATTTTCTCCGCGGTTGCGCGTTCGTTCCGGGAACTGAGAAAGCACTTCCCTCGCAGATGCCGATCGGCTCCCGGGAGCGAACCGTTCATGTCGAGCGGCCAATCGACGATTAGTCCCTGATTTTTTCGCTCTTCGGGAACGAGCACCATTCCCGCCGCAATTGCATCTTTGGGATGGCGGAAATGGCGAACAATCCCCCCGACTTCGATCGTGCCGCGAAATGCGCGATCGACACCAAACAACACGCGCAACAATTCGGTGCGACCCGATCCCACGAGTCCCGCCATCCCGACGATCTCTCCACGCCGAATCGAAAAGCTGTTTGGTGCGTTGGGAAACGCGGTCGTGATGAGGCCGGTTACCTTGAGAGCCTCGTCTCCGAGGGGATGGGGAGTCCGCTGGTACAGCCGCGAGACGTCCCTCCCGACCATCAGTTGCACCATTTTCTCGTGCGTGATTTGTTCTCGTTTCAATTCCCCGGAATTTTTTCCGTCGCGAAAGACGAGGACGCGGTCGGCCAGTTCCTTGACCTCTCCCAGACGGTGAGAAATGTAAATCACGCTCACCCCCTGCGATTTCAGATCTTTGACCACTTCGAACAGTCGTTCGGTTTCGCGCGCCGAGAGACTCGAAGTCGGCTCGTCCATGATCAGAATGCGGGCATTCATCGAAAGCGCCTTCGCGATTTCGACGAGTTGTTGCTGGCCAATCGCCAACTTCGCGAGGTTGAAGTCGGGAGAATAATCGAGTCCCACCCGCCGGAGAACTTTCTTCGATTCTTCCCGGATTTTTCGTCGCTGAATGATTCCGAGCCTGTTGTGCGGTTCCCGTCCGAGAAAAATGTTCGCGCCGATGTCGAGGTTGTCGGCGAGGTTGAGTTCCTGATGGATCAATGCGATCCCGAGATCCATCGCATCTTGCACCGAGTTGATCTCGATGACTTTCCCTTCCCAGCGGAGTTCACCGAAATTGGGTTGCTCGATCCCCGCCAGGATTTTCATCAGCGTACTTTTCCCGGCTCCGTTCTCGCCGATCAACGCGAGAACCTCACCTTGTTGCAAGGTGAGGTTCACTTCTTTGAGAGCCACGACACCGGGGAAGTATTTGGTGACGAGCCGGACTTCGAGCAACGGATGAAGCATGGAAACGGCCTATTTGCCTGCGCCCTCTTCAGACTTTCCCGCAGAACCGCCGACGAGCTTTTTCAGATTGGTCCAGAACTCATCGACGTTGTCGCCGCGAATCTGTCGAGCGGGAATGTTGATGAATTTGCTTTCGGGGACAACCGATTTGTCTCCCCGGGCTAATGCTGCCAGGACTTCCACCGATTTGTAACCGTACTGATAGGGATCCTGGACGACGGTCCCGACGATGAATCCGTCTTTGATTCCCTGGAGCGTTCCATCCTCTTCGTCAAAGGCAACGATTTTGATTTCGCCGGTCTTATTTGCTTCCTTGACCGCTTCGAGCATCAGCGGTGGATTATAAGCGAAAAGTCCCACCATACATTTCAGGTCAGGATATTTATTGATCGCATCCTGGGCTTCCGATTTGGCCTTCGAGAAATCGAAGCCGTCCGTTCTGGTGTCCAAGATATCGTACCGCTCCCCTTTGATCGGTTTTCCCGGTTCGTCGTAATTCTCGGGGTTGTGCGGACGATCCATCAACTCATCGATGAGGCCCTGTCGCCGAAGTTTGGCATTCAGTTGTTCGATCCGTCCGACAAAAATCATCACCTCGCCACCACGGGGAAGCGCTTCTTTGACGAGCTTTCCGCACATCCGACCGGCGTCGTAATTGTCCATCCCGATGTAGCAGACCCGATTCGTCTCGGGGGCGTCGGAATCGTGCGTGATGTAGATCGTATTGTTTCCGACTTCGTCGAGAATATCTTTCTGTCCCTTCGGATCGATCGGCGAAACGGCGACTCCGTCGACGCCCTGGGTCAGAAGATCTTCCAGAATTCGTTTTTGATCGCCGACTCCGTCCGCCGGCATCTTGATCAAGACGTTCACGTTAAAATCGTCCGCTCCCGCTTTGGCTCCCGCCTCAGCGACAACCCAGAACGAAGCAATCCCGTTCGTCACGAACGCAACCGTCGGCCGCTTGAATTTGCCCCCGCCGGAACCGTCCCCTTTGCCTCCGCCCGAGCCATCTCCGCTACCTCCACCGCTGCAACCGAGTCCGAACGCGAGCAGGGCCATCAAGCCGTATGTCATCAATCGTTTCATGATAGGAATCATAATCATCTCCTGAGTTGATTCGAGTGCTGTTTCAAGTGTC
>DATKCB010000269.1:0-4736 GCA_035513495.1 Planctomycetaceae bacterium
CGCGCGTCTGTCCCAGCGATTGATTTGGGCCGGTTTGAGCAGCGGCTCGTCGGGCGGTTCCGCGAGCGGCTGACGGTCGGCATCGAGAGTTCGATGCGAATTATTATCGACGACGATCACGGGAGTTCCCGATGCGGTCACGCTCAATGTTTCGCGCGGAATCGAGGTGACGTTTTTCCAGTCGCGGGCGTACTCGTCGTAGATCGTATAGACCATCATCGAAAAGGTGACGCACCCGATCCCCGCAGCGATCGCGAGAATCAGAGCGGTGAAATACGAAAAACCGTGAGAATTGCGCGGGGACATGGGATGACCTTTCTCTCAGGCGTAGTCGCGACGGGCGAGGGAATCAAAGATCGGAGGAATCAGAACCGCAATCGATGCTGCAATTAAACTCAACGCCGGTACGGTCCCACGCACCAATTCCATGAGGATCACGGGCAGAAACAACACCGGCACGATCGGGAAGAACCGGCTGACGTACCAGCGGGCCTCGCGGATACCGCACAGAAACGCAGCAAAATAGATGGGGAAGAAACCGAGCCAGACGAGTACGGACTCGCGCGTCATCCACAGTTCGAAGGGCGAGGCGTGCATCCCGGGAGTCACCGCCCACCACAGATACAGCAGAATCGGAACGAGGGTACTGACCAGCGTCACACTCAGTCCCACCGCAATTTTCACCAGAAAGATATCCCGCCGCGGTATCGGGCGGTGCAGCAGAAACACCCACGTGCCTCGAAACGATTCACCCATTGTCTGCCACAGGGCGATCGCACCCGCCAGGCAATAACCAGTCAATGCGACAATCTGGATGACGAAATCAGTATCGAGAAACGGAACGCGGTCGCGCGCGAACCAGACCAGAGTAAAACTTTCGAAGTTCAGATTCAGGCCGATGGCGTCCCACAGTGCGATCATGAGAAACGCAAATGCGACGAGACCCATCCACCAGATTTCCCGGAGTTCTTTGATGATCAGTTGTCGGTACATGCCGTTCCTTTACTTGCTGTCACTCGAGACCGTTTCCGGTTTCGTGGAGTTGAGGTTGTTCTGCTTCGGTTGTGGAAAGATCGGGAGCGGTTTCTGATCTCCCCGGGTGTAGGCGATGAAGGCGTCTTCGAGATTGAACTCGACGAAATCAATGGTTGTCGGCGAGAGCGCACCAATCGCTTCCCGATGCGCGTCGGAGTAATTGGCGATCACGAGTTCCCGCCGCGTTCCGATCGCAATGTCGCTCACGACACCCTCCGTGAGCGGGAAGACTTTGGGAGTTCCCGGGAACTCGAGGACCACTTTCCGCAGCGACTCCTTGAAGTGATCCGTAGGACAATCGACGCGGAGGACACCGTCGACCATGATCCCGATCCGGTCGGCAACCCGTTCGACGTCTCCCAGGATGTGCGAACTGAACAGGATCGTGCGGCCTTCCCGCTGAATGAGCTGAATCATCGATTCCAGAAAATCCCGCCGCACGACCGTATCGAGACCGAGCGTCGGGTCGTCGAGAATCAGCAATTCGGGATCGGGCGCGATTGCCAGGGCGAGCGACACCTGTGCCCGCTGTCCGTTCGAAAGCTTTCGCAATTTTTGTTTACGCGACAACCCGAAGTGTTCAACGATCTGTCCGAACAGTTCGCCGTTCCAGTTTGGATAAAACGACGACTGGAACCGTTCGATCGCCACGATCGACATGCCTCCGTACATGGGATGTCCTTCGGCGACGTAGGCGATGCGGGCGCGGGTCGCAGGAGTCATCTGCTCGATGTTTTCTCCGAGCAGTTCGGCCGTGCCGAAATCGGGTTGGATCATGCCGGTCAGCATCTTGATCGTGGTCGATTTTCCCGCTCCGTTGCGTCCGAGCAGTCCGTAGACGCAGCCGCGCGGGACGTTCAAATCGAGCGCGTTGACGACGGGGCGTTTCCCATAACAACGGGTCAGGCCGCGGGTGGAAATTGCGACGTTGGATGTTTTGGCTAACGGATCGGTCATTTCGATGATTCCACTTTCCATTGAAACTGCTTGCTGCGTTCGGCGACGAGATCGCTGAGGTCAGTTTGCGAATAGCCGAGATGCACCGCTTCGGTCAGCAGGGCGTCGACCTGATCGGTCAGTCGGCGTTTGCGGGCGGATTTGGTAAGTTCGGACGCCAGTTCGGCGATGAAGACGCCTTTGCCCTGACGCGTATTGAGAACGCCGTCGCGTTCGAGTTCGGTGTAGGCGCGGGCGATGGTATTGGGATTCACGACGAGCGTCCGGGAGAGTTCGCGGACCGAGGGGAGCTTGTCTCCGCACCTCAACCGGCCGCGGGCGATGCCCTCGCGAATCTGCGTGGCGAGCTGCCGATAAATCGGCTCGCGGTCGGACGTAGCGATTTGAAATTCCATGACTCTTCCTCAACTGTATTAAGTGTAGTAGTACAGTTGTGTGGAGTCAAGGATAAATTCAGAAATTTATTTAACAGGAGGGATCGGAGCAAAGGGAGGAGTTTAGCTCCGCAATTTCGTAGTTGTTTCGACGAGCATCCGCACGACTCCTTCGACGCGGCTGCGATGTTTTTCATCGGCGAGTTCTCCAGTTTCATCGAACGCCTGGTTCGCCTGCGAGATCGCGGCTTCACTCGGAACGACATGCACTCCAATGTTACCCAGGATGTCGCGCAGGTGAACAAGCCCGCGCATGCCGCCCAAGGCTCCGGGAGACGCGCTC
The DNA here is from genome assembly GCA_035513495.1 of Planctomycetaceae bacterium. Lineage (GTDB taxonomy): Bacteria > Planctomycetota > Planctomycetia > Planctomycetales > Planctomycetaceae > DATKCB01. Next base: position 2,710 of record DATKCB010000269.1, read on the forward strand.
AACACCGCCGCTGTCTTTCCCCGATACGCCGCGAGCGACGTTTCGCCTTGAGCGGGGCGCGAGACCCAGTCGATCGTGTTTTTAAGCAGAGGAGTGATTGAGCTGTTGTACTCGGGTGCGGAAATCAACAATCCGTCGTGCGCGAGAAACAGCTCCTTCAGCCGCGTCGCGTTTTCGGGCGCGCCTTCCGCTTCGAGATCCTGATCGAACAACGGCAGCGGATACTCGGCGAGATCGATGAGAGTGACTTCCGCGCCGGCCTGTTCGGCCATCTTTGATGCGACTTGAACGAGACGCTTGTTAAACGAGTCTTTGCGGGCAGACCCGGCAAATGCGAGAATTTTCGGACGGTTGGACATCGTGATCGACTTTCTATGAAATCGGATTCCGGTTGCAGAAGGAAAGATGCAGGCCATGCGGTGCATGACCTGCCTGAATCAGGGGAGATCGAACAGCATCACTTCACCAGAGCCGCTCACTTCGAGTGTCGGTTCGTCGGTCATCGCTGCACCATCACCCGTTTCGAGCCTCACACCGTTGAGCTCGACATTTCCGCTCATCACCTGCAGCCACACGGCGCGCTGCGGAAGAAGATCGTAGCCGAGCGGCTGACTTGGTTCGAGGATCGACAGGTACACTTTCGCATCCTGCCGGATCGAGAGCGAGCCGTCCGTCCCGTCCGGCGACGCGACCGTCTGCCAGCGGCCTCGTTTCGATTCCTCGGAGAATTTCTTCTGCGCGTAAGTCGGAGTCAGCCCCTTCTCATTTGGAAAGATCCAGATCTGATACAGGTGGACCAGTTCGGTGTCCGAGGGGTTGAACTCGCTGTGCCGAATCCCCGTGCCGGCCGACATATACTGGAATTCTCCCGCGCGGAGAACTTCTCCGTTCCCCATGCTGTCCCTGTGTTCGAGCGATCCTTCAAGAACGTAGGTCACGATCTCCATATCGCGATGCGGATGCATTCCGAACCCCTGTCCCGGTTGCACCCAGTCTTCGTTCATCACGCGGAGTCCCCGGAATCCCATGTGTGCGGGATCGTGGTAGTCGGCGAACGAAAATGTATGAAAAGATTTCAGCCAGCCGTGATCGGCGGGGCCGCGGTCGCTGGCTTTTCGAACATCGATCATGGTATTGCTCCTTTGTTCCAGGGAAGTACATCAGGGAACTCCCGTCATCGAAGAGTTCATTGCCAGTAAACTATTTACATGTAAATCATCTGCGCAAATTTTTTTGTGATCGCTTAGTCTTTGCTGAGCGATTGGCGGGCCTTCTCCAACAGCCTGCTCAACTGACGCAGTTCGCTTTTGGTGAGGTGCCCGATCAGCCGCTTGTGCAGTTCGTTCAGTGGCTCATCCAGTTCTTTCAACAGCTTTAGACCGTCCGCAGTAATTGCCACATACACGACTCTTCGGTCCTCGGTACACCGCTTTCGCTCGACCAGTTCCTGTTTTTCCAATCGATCGACCAGTCCCGTGATTGCGGGGACGACCTGGATCATTCGGCCGGCCACTTCCAGAATCGGCAGAGGCTTTCCCTCGCCGCGCAGAATCCGCAAGATGTTGTACTGCGACGAGGTCAGACCGTGCTCGCGGAACAGCCGGCCGAAGCGGTTCTGAAACTGATCGCTGGTGCGGACGATGTTCAGAATCGCTTCCTGTTCGGGGATTTCGAACGGCTGCTTTTTCTTGAGTTCGTGTTGAAGGGTGTTGTGCTTCATTGATTCATCATGCTTATAGATTATATAGATATTATTTACATATAAACTATATGCGTCAAGTCCAGATCTTGATTTTTTTATTTTTCCACGACGGCTGCTCCCAGAAAGCGTGTTTTCAACCAGACGCTCTCGGACTCGCATTCTTCACAGAAGGAACCGCGTGAGGCTGAACAAGTGCGTCAAGCACATGGTAAACGATCTGATCGCGCTGAAATCAATTCGAGAGAGGTCGCACCTTTTTTACGGAGGACCCATGAAAGGAGAGATTCAACGAAGATCCCGTGTGGGAGTTCGTCGGCACGCAATT
>DATKCB010000270.1:0-3273 GCA_035513495.1 Planctomycetaceae bacterium
GCGCGGGGTGGTCCGAGGCGGGTGCGGGTCTGTTGCGTCACTCTCTGTGCTACCATCGATTTATAAGGAATGAGCCACTTCACGCAATCGAGCCGGACGAACTGCAAGTCGCGCTGAGATTTTCTCAATCGCGATCGATCAGCCCGGATCTCGCTCGATGCTCTTCTTTTCCTGGTTTCCTGGGTTCCTCATTCAAAAATTAAAGTGAATGAGGAACCCAGGAAACCAGGAAGAAAAAGCAAGGAGATCGGCGTGTGGCTGGGGACGGACCGCGACGAATCGCGTTGAAGACATCAGAGACATCAATCGCGGTTCGCCCCCAGGTGGTTCGACGAAGTGCCCCGCGCTCACTGGGGGGCGATCCGCCGATGAAGGCGATTGAGCCAGCCACGCGAACTCCGGCGGATCGTCCCCAGCCACCCGTCGAAAACAACAATCTCCCCCGTTGCTCGGCGTGTGGCTGGGGACGGAACGCGACGAATCGCGTTGATGACATCAGAGATGTCAATCGCGGTCCGCCCCCAGGCGGATCGACGAAGTGCCGCGCGCTCGCTGGGGACGATCCGCCGATGCGGACGCTGGGCTGGAAGCGAGAGTCGAGCTGAATTCGGGAGCGGATGGTGTGACATCTTGCTACTGAAAGCAACCCGGCCAGTTCTGAACGAACTGGCCGGGCTACCCTGCTCACTCTTTGGCACCGTTCTCAATTAGCAACTTGGCGATGCCACCGTGCCCTCCAGATCGCGCTGCCATAAGAGGCGAGCAACCACCATCAATCTCGGAATAAGCATTGACATCAGCACCATTGGACACAAGTGTTTTAACCGTATCAGAATATCCTTTTTTGGAAGCATACATCAGCGGAGTATGATTGAGCCATCCTCGACAATCAATTTCTGCGCCATTCTTCAATAGCCACTCTACAATGTCCGCCCGGTCACCAAAATTTTCCATGGTTTTGCGAATACTTTCACAGTCTAAAAGTTCATCGGATTCGGCATTTATACTGATCCCTGCCGAAACGCAATAGGACGCCAATTCCCATTCAGTAGCCTCCAGCGCAATCCACATCAAATCTTCGAGGACCATGAGGCGCTCAGTCTCATGAACCTCCATAAGAAGTTGAGAAATGATCTCGGTGTTCTTTGAGTGCTGCCAAGCCGAAAAAATCTTATTTAAGTTGTCCTGTGCTCTCAATTGTTTTTCTGTGTAGTGTTTCATGCCATCATTCCTGGATCAAGCCCCGTAGGGTCCGCGGGCCACCCGCCGCGAGCCAAATATCATGCAATTGCCCTGACAGGCACCCGGCGCCTCCCTCACTTACGTTTCGGGTTTCCATGCGCGCTGAATCTATTCCTTCGATAGATGATGAATCGTGTTGTGAATCCGTCCCTCGAAATCTTTCCCGTCTGACGTTTTCAGAAAATATCGAATCTCCATTCCCCAGGTGGGGGCGATGTCGGGGAGTTTGAGGAAGACGGTTTTGCCGTCGTCGGAAACCGTGACCGACTCGACGGTCCACTCCCGTTCGTTGAAATGCTTCGATCCGTAGTTGGCGGTTCGTTTCAGGTCCCACGCACGGACACCATAGTTCCCGGGTTCGAGTGCCGTTTGCTGGTCGACGGGATTCGTGAAACTCAATTCGACTCCCGATTTCTTCGCGTGCAGTCTTACGGGCAGGTAGATTGGTTTGCCGGTTTGGCGGATTCGATAAAACCCGCCGGGCTGTTGCTGATTTCCGGCCCAGGCGAACATGCCGCAGGTGTAGAGCTGGCCGCTTTCGGGATGGAACCGCCCTCGAATCAGTCCGGTCGGAAATTGTGGCAGGGGGAGTTCGATCATGCCGCCCTGCATCTGGCCGTCGATCTCTTCGTGAGGAACGACGTAGACCTTTCCGTATCCGTAGGAGAGATTCAACAGCGAACCGCCGAGCGGTCCCCAGGTGTCGCGGGGAACCCAGAGCAGTTCGGCGGGGGAGCGGTCGAACTCGTTGGTGATCCAGCAGAGCGGGTGCGACATTGCTTCGTCGGACGAATCGGTCACGTCGTGATAACCGAACATGTTGCCGTAGAAGCCTCCTTCGCGGACCCAGTTGATGCGATTCTTGGGATTCCAGTGGCCTTCCTGATCGGTCACGATGAAGCTCCCGTCGGGGTTGAGACAGACTCCGTTCGCCGCCCGGAAACCGGTCGCGATGATGTCGGTTTTCGAACCGTCCGGACTGACCCGCAGCAGCGTTCCATGATGCGGAACGATCGCCTTGAGTGCGTGCCGGGCCGACTTGGCGTAGTAGAAGTTCCCCTTGTCGTCGCGCTGCAGGCCCATTGCGAACTCGTGGAAATGCTCGGTGACTTGATGGTCGTTATTGAAATTCTCGTAGAAGTCGGTTTCCCCGTCGCCGTTGAGGTCGCGGAGGATCACGATCTGGTCGCGGCAGGTGACGTAGATGTCCCCATCGACGATCTTCACGCCCAGCGGCTGGAACAATCCCGCAGCAATCCGCTGCCAGCGGAGAGGACCGTCAAGGGATTCGATCCCGGTGACTTTCCAGACGTCTCCGTCCCAGGCGCAAACGGCCGCGGTGTCGCCGTCTGCGAAGAAATCGAAGCCTCCCGGCCGAATCTGAGCCTTCCAGGGATTGTCGGTCGGGCATGTGAGTACGTCCGCTGCGAACGGCCCCGACTCGTCTCCGATCAGCGGCTGCGTTTCCTGAATCTCATTCCACAGTGCGGGACCACCCCGGGTGAGTGAATTTAAGGAGACATTCAGCTCGACGCTCGGCTCCATCGCGTGCAGAATCGCCGCTTGCTGATCGAGCCGCTCGTGAGCCGCGAACCAGACGATGAATTCCCGCGTTTCGGTCGTCGCCGGGAGTTCGAGCAGGAGTCGATCGGCATCTCTTTTCAGCGATGCCCCGGCGGAATCACCGAGAAGTCCGGCAAGCAGATGATTCGGCTTCCGCTGAGATTCCGATCCCCGCACGACAACCGCGGAATGTTTCCCGAGTTCATCGGGAACGTGTCCTTCCTTGAGAGCTGCGAACCGCCATGCGGCAACCGGCAGTTCGGTCGTGTCCAGCGGATCGAGTTCTCGTGCGTAGAACTTCACGTACTCGATCTCGCCTTCGAAATGACTTTGCGGACCGGGGAAGTTCGGAGCGGCGAATCCGAGCCGGACCACCTGTTTCGGCTGCGGTGCTTTGGGACGCAGAGTTCCCTCCACGTCCAGTTTGCCGTCGATGAACAATCGGACCTTGGCCGACTGCTGATTCCA
>DATKCB010000271.1:0-6093 GCA_035513495.1 Planctomycetaceae bacterium
TAAAAGCTACTGGTCTTTATTTTTCAGACGAGGAGAGACGGCGAGGATGGGAGGAAAGCATAGTCTTCTACTTGAGCTGTGACGGCGACCAACTGCTGCTTCACCCGGACGGCCGCGTGGGCTTTTGGTATCATGCGTCAACGGAGATCAGTATTTATGCGAGCAGCTTCGAGGAATTCTGCACAAAATACTACAGGATCTCTCACGTCGACAAAGTCGAACGCACATATATGTCGGTAACAAAACATGGATATGATGATTGGTGCGACCATAAATATCGAGGGAAGGCGATGTCATAGAGCCTGTCTTGAAGCGGAGTAGTCCAACCAGTTTGTCCAATACTGGTCGAGTTGCATCGAGAGAAAACGGGCACGTCGCTCTTTGACTCATGCAGCTTGTGGCTCGCGCAACCCGGCCAGTTCACAACGAACTGGCCGGACCACCCGGCTTTTGGCGTCAAGGGAGCGGGCGCAGGTAGTTGTCGAACGTGTAATCGGCCACGGCGTTACCGAGCTCGATTCCTTCCACCGCATCAAACTTCCAGTGGATCCCCAGGTAAATCCGGCTTTCGGCGTTCTCCCGCGACGCTTCACTGAAGCTGTGGAATTCCCGTACGACCGTGTGCCGGTTCACTCCTTGCGAGTCGGTGGTCTTTCCATGCATTTCGTCGGAAATGAGCAGGAAGCTGTAATCGTCTGTTCCGTAGAAATCGGCCAGCGTACGGAACATGGCCGCTCCGAACGTCGCGTGTCCGGAGGTGTAGGCCGGAAACGGTGGTGTGAAATCCACGCCGCCGTTGCTCTGGTTGCTCGCCGGCGCACAGAAGGGCTTCCAGTCTTCATCCCCGGTCGTGAACTCGTTTCCGTCCTCATTTCCGCAGCGGATCGCCACCACAGGCCGCCAATACTTGTACGCGTATTTGCAGTACCATGATGCGATTCCAGCGTCGGCGAGTGACATGTTCACGAGCGCGAACAGACGGGCATTTTCAGCAATGCTGTTCTTCTCGTTTTTGGCGATGACCCTCGTAATCTGATTGTATAATCGCGGGGGGACACCCAACCCGATCGCCCCGTCGTATGCCCAGAACAGGCCGATCTCTGTCTGCTCCGGTGTCCGTTCGGTGGGTGTGTGCTCACCGTCTCCTCCCAGCGCCTTCGCCTCCTCGTAGGCGAGGGCATACGCCATTCGCTCCAGAATGTCGTCGCTGTTCGGCATCGGCGGCGCGGGAGCCTGAAAGTTCGTCACGTCGTCCATCGCGAACGGCACGACCGCACCCCAGGCGGGCGTCAGCAGTCCCTGTTTCGGATTGTAAGGATCCGGACTGTGGACGCCGATCTCATGCTCCCCGTTGTGATCCGACGGCAGGTTTGGTGCGTCCCCCCCGTCTCCGACGCGCGCCAGCAGTATGTTGATAGCCGCCGCACGGCCGACCTGCACACCTTCGTCGCGCCCGCGTTTCTTCGCCACTTTCTTGAGTGCGGCTTTCCGTTCCCAAGCGAACCGATCCGCCTGGTTCGGGTACAGATCCGAGAGCGTATCGTGTGCGGCTTGCGCCACCGCCACTTCGATCGACGCCGCGCTCAAGACTTTGTCGGGAAGCAGCACCTCGATGTACGGCTCGTGTCCGCCGACGATCGCGTTGACGGCGTCGTAGATCGCCAGATGCACGATCGCCAGTGCCCGAGATGTGCGCGTAGGCCCCCCCTGCTCGGCGGAACCGTACGTCCCACTGTGGTCGTCCACCACTGCCTGGAGTGCGATCGCGTTCCACTTGAGGACCGGGTCGTTGTTGTTCGCGGGCGCCACCGGGGCATAGGCGAACACCGACTCGTGGGGGCCATTGAAAAAGAGACTGCAAACTGTCGCAGCAAGAAACGGCAGTGTCAAACGACGTCGTGTCATCGGTGTTTTCTCCATAAATCAGGGAAATGGGTGTAAAAAAAGCGTTTTGGGACAGGAGAGGTCAGGACTTGGCCTGGAAAACTCGATTCGCTTGAACCATCGAGTGTGAGTTCGCCGATCGCGAAAACATTTCCAAGCCACCAGACGTGATGGCAATCTCATCCGACGTGGGATGAGAGAAGATGCAGCAAACTCAACAGTTTGCCGAAAACCTCTGATTGATTTGAGGTTCGAGCGGTTGATCAGTTCGAGCGGTTGATCAAGTTGAGATGCTGGAGTATACGGCGCGTCCCATTCAATGCGAGTAGGGGAATACCTGAACTATTCGTGAGTTGCTGTTCGGTCGATCAACGTAAAGCCGATCTCGATTCTTCTCCAGAGTGAGCATTCGGCTCACCTGACACCTCACTCACGCTCTTTGGCAATTTGAAATTCAATTCGAGCGATCGGCGAGACGTCATTCGTGGTTGAGGCGCTGGCGGAGGTATGCGGCGCGGGCGGCGTTGCGTTCGACGGGACCGAGATGTTCTCCGCGCACTTTCTGCAGGTGGGCCGGTTGCGTGTGGATGAACAGTTCGTTGACCGCCAGCAGATCGAGATCGTCGATCATCCCCAGACTCACGCCGAGTCGCAGACTCGACAACAGGTCCATCGTTTCTTCGGAACTGATGGTCTGAGCGCTCTGCAGAATTCCAAACGCGCGGGAGATTTGATCGTGCAGGCGAGCCCGGTTGTCCTTGAGCATCTCATCGCGGACCCGGTGTTCGTAGGCAATGATGCTGGGAACGACTTCGCGAAGGTCCTCCATAATCTGGGATTCGCTCTTTCCGAGCGTGATCTGATTGCTGACCTGAAAGAACTGCCCCGACGCCTGGGTCCCTTCCCCGTACAGACCGCGCACGGCGAGGCTGATTTTCTGCAGCGCTCCCAGAACTTTCTGAATTTCCTTGCTCATGTGCAAGGCGGGCAGATGCAGCATCACGCTGACACGGATGCCCGATCCGACGTTCGTCGGACAGGCGGTCAGATAGCCGAGTTCTTCGCTGAACGCGTAAGTGACTTCCTCTTCGATGGCGTCGTCGAGACGGTCGATGTCGGTCCAGCATTCCTCGAGCGAGAAACCGCTGCGGATCACCTGCATCCGCAGATGGTCCTCTTCGTTGATCATCACGCTGACGCTTTGTCCGCGATCGAACGCAACGCTTCGCGCTCCTTCTCCCTCGGCGAGTTCCTTGGAGATCAGTTGGCGCTCGACGAGAAACTGCCGGTCGAGTTCGGAAAGTTTGCGGACGTCGACGTATTCCAGTTGCGGACCCATCGAGAGGTTCGTGACTTTGTCCCGCAGCAGGTGTTCGAGTTCGGTCCGTGTGGAGTCGTCGGCCCGCGAGAGGAACGGGAACTGAGCCAGATTGCGCGCCAGTCGAATGCGGCTGGAGACGACAATCTCGGCTTCGGGGCCGGTTCCCCGCAACCATTCGGGTGCGGTCTTGGAAAGAGAGTCGATATCCACGTTGTTCAACTCGCGGTGAAAGTTGCTCGGTTAGTCACAGATTCCCTCCGCGCTGCGGAAGGTTCCGTGTATGACAGTCGGCTGTGTGATGGTCCCGGACTCGAGGCCGCACAAGTCATCCCGGCACGATCAGGAGCGTTGCTCCATCTCCCGGATTTGATCCCGCAGCCGGGCCGCTTGTTCGTAGTCTTCCTGCTCGACGGCAGTTCTCAAGTCGTTTCTAATTTTGATCAGTTCGTATTGCTTCTGTCCGGCGTCGGGCGCGCGTTTGGGAAACTTTCCCCGATGGTGCGTGCTCTCGTGAATATTTTCGAGCAGCGGCTTGAGCCGTTCGGCGAACTCGACGTAGTCCTGAGGACAACCGAGCCGTCCCTGCTTGCGAAATTCCTTGTAGGTGATCCCGCAGTTCGGGCAGGTCTGATCGGGAACTTCCAGCGGATCGTTTTCGAGGGACGATTCGAGGATCGATTCCAGTTCTTCATCCATCGCGGGAAGCGGAGCCTGAAGATATTCGCCGGCGCAATTTTCGCACAAATGGATTTGCTGGACCGTTCCGTCGGTGATTTCGGTAATATGCAACGTGGCCGGTTTGGAGCAGCGACGACATTTTTTCATGATCGGCCTCGAACTTCCGCTCCCTGTCCACACATTCCGAATTACTGGCAGAAGCTGCGGGTATTTTATCCCGACGGGGAGGACTGTCAAGCGAGTGCCTGCACTGGCTTCTCGCCGTAAGGGTGTGAAGTTATTATAGATGCGAACCGACACGACACATATGGAGTCGGTCTGGTTGCGTTTCGTATTCGTGTTGTCCGGGTCACTGCCGAACGATGAATCATTATCCCCACTTCGAGTCTTTCGCACGATTCGCCGAAAGCCAGCTTCTGGTCCCGGTTTATCGGCAGTTGGTCTCCGACACTCTGACGCCGCTCACCGCCTGGTGCAAAATCAGGGAACAGGGACATTCGTTTCTGTTCGAGTCGGTGATCGGCGGCGAGAAAGTCGGGCGTTATTCCTTCGTCGGAACGCGACCGTTTTTGTCGCTGTCGGCCCGGGGAAACCAGGTGACGCTGCGAACCGACACGCTGGTTCGGGAAGAAACCGCCGAAGATCCGCTGAGAGACCTCGAAGCGCTGCTGGCAAAATATCGGGCGGTTCACGTTCCAGGACTTCCGCGCTTCTGCGGAGGTGCCGTCGGCTATGCGGGGTACGATATCGTCCGGTATTCAGAAGATTTGCCGAACGTTCCCGAAGACGACCGCGAGCTGCCGGATCTGTCGTTTGCGTTTTACGACAGCATGATCATCTTCGATCACATTCAGAAAACGGTCCAAGTGGTCGCGCTGGCCGACGGTTCGCGCGACGATCTTCGCGCGGCATACGAGGAAGCCTGCAACCGCGTCGACGAACTCTGCGAGCAGCTCGCCTCGAGCGAACACAATCTGCAACTGACGGATATCGATCTGAATCAGGAGATCGACCTCGACTGGAAATCGAATTTCACACAGCAGGAATTCGAATCGGCCGTCGAGCGGTGCAAGGAATACATTCAGGCGGGAGATATTTTTCAGGTCGTGTTCAGCCAGCGTCTGGAACTGGAGACAACCGCTCGTCCGCTGGACATCTACCGCACGCTCCGCGTGGTGAACCCGAGTCCGTTCATGTTTCTGCTCGAACTCCCCGAAACCACGCTCGTGGGGAGTTCGCCGGAAATCATGGTCCGCGTCGAAGAAGGGAAGACGACGATCCGGCCGCTGGCGGGAACACGGCGACGGGGGGTGACCGAAGAAGAAGACCAGCGGCTGGCGGAGGAATTGCTGGCCGATCCCAAAGAGCGGGCCGAGCACGTGATGCTGATCGATCTGGCACGGAACGACGTGGGCCGCGTGAGTCAGTTCGATACGGTCGAACTGTCCGACGTGATGGTGGTGGAGCGATACAGCCACGTGATGCACATCACGTCCAACGTGACGGGACAACTGCTGCCCGGTCGGACCGCGCTCGATGCGCTCCGAGCGGGACTTCCCGCCGGGACGGTCTCGGGAGCCCCCAAGATTCGCGCCATGGAGATCATCGACGAAATCGAACCTCACAAACGGGGACCGTACGCCGGTGCCGTGGGCTACTTCGATTTCACGGGCAATATGGATACCTGCATCGCCCTGCGGACACTCGTGATGCGAGACGGTAAAGCCTGGGTTCAGGTAGGAGCGGGAATCGTGGCTGACAGCGTTCCCGCGCTGGAGTATGAGGAAACTTTGAACAAAGCGCGAGGATTGCTGAAGGCGATTTCGATCGCCGAATCGCAGATACAGGCCGCCCGAACCCGTTAACAGGCGTCTGTGTTGGAATTTGGCGAGTCGCAGATTGCTTCAGACGGCAACGCGAGATTTTTGGAACGACTCGTCCGGAATTTCTTCGGACTGCACGGGCGACTGTTTCGATCGCTTGTAGGCCGAAAGACCGATCAGGTCCAGCATCTGATCGCAGACGTTCGAGACCGAGTACTGCTCGGCAATCCTACGCGAATTATTGGAGAACTGCGCATGGAGCGCATCGTCCAGAAGAAGTCGTTCGAGCTGACGCGCCAGGTCGGCCGTATCCCACATACGAAATGTAAGACCGGCCTGTCTGTCTCCCTGGAAGGGGAGTTTGGAAACGCCCCCCGCGTCGGGGAC
>DATKCB010000272.1:0-3995 GCA_035513495.1 Planctomycetaceae bacterium
CGTTGTACCTGGTGATTGCAGCCGTATGACTGTTCCGTTGTATTCTCGCAGACGACACCGAGTCGTCACTTCAATCATCTCACTGGTGAGTGTGTTGATCACTCTGGAACTGACCACACGACTGTGTCGTCCCGATTTTGAACCTATCACTTGCTTCGATACCGAATTGGGACTGAGCCTCAAGCCGGGGATGTCCCAGTCTTACTTCGATAGCGAAGGGGGCCACTCAATCCAGATGCGAACGAACTCGCTGGGCCTGCGCGGGCCGGAATACACGGTGGCCAAGCCCTCTGGTGTTCGCCGGGTTGCCGTGTTCGGTGACTCATTTACGGAAGCGCGTTCCTACGACGAACGTGAGACATTTTGCGGACGCCTGGAAATTCTGTTGAACGCCGATCGCTCGAGGAATTCGCCCCGCTGGGAAGTCATGAACACCGGATCATCCGGCTACGGAACTTCTGCGGAACTCGCCCTGTATCGTCAAAAAATTAAAGCCTACCAGCCCGACATCGTGATCGTCTGTTTTTGTTCCAGCAGCGACATTCGGGATAATTCTGCCGAACTCAACCGCGATCCGATCGTTCGTTCCCGACTGGACGAGCAGGGGAGGGTGGAGCTGGTTCCGCCACCGGCTGACTCCGTAAAAAGCGGCCTGAAGAACTGGTCGCAACTGTATCGCTGGCAGCAGCAGAAGACCAAAACCCTCGTCGAAAAGTTCCGCACGCGAAAAGGAAAGCCGGAGGACAAAGTTGTTCAGATCACGCTCGTGCCTCCCCCCGCACCGATCGAGCGGGCCTGGGATTTAACATCGAAACTACTACAGAAATTCCGGTCCGAGGTCGAATCGGAGGGTGCGGAATTTCTCGTCGTGACGATCCCTCAGTGCTGGCAGATTCAACCCGATCAATTCGAGATCATGTGTTTGCAGGCGGTCTCTTCCGATGCCGTTTCGGTCGACTACCCGGTTCATCGGCTGATCGGCATCTGCGACGAACAGGCCATTTCGCTGCTCGACCTGACGGAATCCTTTCGCAAAGCCTATCCCTACGAGGACTCAAGCCATTCCGACGAGTGGCTGTTTCTGAATGGACGAGGCCATCTCAACGCGCGCGGACACGATCTGGTTGCCGCGGAGATCTTCCGATTCTTGAATGCAAGGGAATCGCCGGAACATCGAACCGCTGGCGATCTCGCGCGAAATCCGCACGAGCGAACGAGAGTCCGCTGAATACCAACTCCGTGCGATCTGCCATCGACCTGCTTCAAAACGGAGAATCGGCGACACTGCTGGCCGATCCCAGATGCGTCATTGCACTTCGGATCTCCTCGGTCATGTTTTCATTTTGCACCGTCCGGGTTTGCAGCTTGGACATGTAGGTGGAGTGCGTGAGTCTGATTCTGAAGTAAGGAGAACTTACGTGCGGATGAGCGCGATCGCTGCGTTGGGAGAGCGTCTCGAATTTTGCAGTCAGGTCTTGCAGATCGCCGAGATACGATCCGGGGTTGGAGGCGTTTTTGACCTTCAGCAACAGGGGAAAGGACTCTCGATGCAGCACGACGAGATCGCGCGTATAGGCATCTTTCGGCCCCGGTTCGGGGAGCTCAAGCACCAGATTCCAATCGAGACGCATCGACATCGTCAGGTCGAGCAGCCGCAACTGATCGTTCAGTTGCAGATTCAGGTTTTTCACTTTTTCCTGGACTGCTTTGCCTCGTTCGCGAAGATCTTCTTCGACACTCTTCCTCCGCTCGCGAGTATAGTCCTGAATCTCTTGCATACGATCTTTGGAGATCGTACCGAGCGCGAGCAACCGTTCCTCGAATCGCTCCGCTTCTTCGGCAAGCTTTGCGATTCGTTTTTCGAAGGCGGGCAGGTCGGCTTGCGAATCGAGATCTTCCATCGCATCGACGAGGCTGTAAGCGATGTCGATCGAATCGTCCACGATCGCTTCGTGCGAGTCGAACACCGAGCCGAGGTTCGCGGGGAGAATCTGAATCAATCCCCACACGCCCAGTCCGCACGCAACGACAGCGCCACCGATGATCGCCGGGACCTTCCACGCACCTGCCGCCCCGCTTCTTTTTTTTCGTTTCTTCTGTTTCGATTTCGCCGAAACTCCCGCAACAGGCGGGCTTTGCGCGGGAGGCCAGTTCCCCGGCGAAGCGAATTCATCGTCGCCGTAGTCCTCGATTTCCTCATCGAATTCCTCGACGCTGTCGATCCGCTCGACGACGAACGGCTTGCCGCATTTCTTGCAGCGGATCTTCTTCCCGACGAGTCCGGTGTCTTTCAGCGTGTATCGGGTACGGCAATGCACGCATTCGGATTTCACGGCCATGTTGTCGTGCCTTTTTTCGGAGAGCCTCAACTGGGGAAATACGAGTCAACGGCATTTTGTCTCGCACGATCACGCGGTTCCAGTTCCCTCGGGCCGAAGCAGCGGGAAAAAGATCACATCGCGAATGCTCGGACTGTTCGTCAGCAGCATCACCAGCCGGTCGATCCCGATCCCCAGCCCCCCGGCCGGGGGCATACCGACTTTCAGAGCACGGATGAAATCGTGGTCCATCTTGGCCATCGAATCTTCTTCCGACAGCCCCGCCAGTTGCGTCGCGAACAACTCTTCTTGCAACCGCGGATCGTTCAGTTCGGTGTAGGCGTTCGCGAGTTCCATCCCCTTGATGAACAATTCGAACCGCTCGGCGATCGCGGGATCGTCCGGCTTGCGCTTCGTGAGCGGACAGAGACTCGCCGGGTAATCGATCACGAACACCGGGTTCTGCAGAGCATGCTCGACGGTCGCTTCGAACACTTCGCTGACGATCACGTCGGGATGCATCTCCTCGGAATTCATTTGTGCAATAAAATCGGCGGCAATCGTTCCGTGCGACGCGAGAACTTTCGCTTTCGCTTTGACTGCATCGAGATCGGACATTTCGCAGCCGGCATATTCGCGAAACAGATCCGCATATTTTTTTCGCGGCCAGGGAGAAGTGAAATCGATGGTCTCGTCACCCCACGGTAAGACCATCGAATCGCTCACCGCACGCACCGCATTACAGATGATCGCTTCGGTGAGATCCATCATCGATTCGTAGTTTCCATACGCCTGATAAATCTCGATCATTGTGAACTCGGGATTGTGCGTGGTGTCGACCCCTTCGTTGCGGAACACACGCCCGATTTCGTACACACGCTCGATCCCGCCGACCATCAGCCGCTTGAGATGCAGTTCCAGCGCGATCCGCAGATACAATTCCATATCGAGCGTATTGTGCTTCGTGATGAAGGGTCGCGCCGCCGCACCCCCGGCGATGGCATGCAGAACGGGAGTCTCGACCTCGTGAAAGCCCCGGCCGCGCAAGGTCTGGCGGATCGAGTCGAAGATCTTCGACCGATCGAGCATCCGTTCGAGCACGCCTTCGTTGTAGATCAAATCGAGATACCGCTGCCGCAGCAGCATCTCGATGTCTTTGGCTCCGTGAAATTTTTCGGGCGGCTGGGCGAGCGATTTACAGAGGATTGTGAGCTTCTCGACGAAAATCGAGATTTCCCCCGTCTGCGTCCGCTTGAGTTTTCCATCGATCCCGATCAGGTCCCCCAGATCGAGCTGCCGCATCAGTTCGACCTGTTCTTCCGGGAGATCGCCGCGCGAGAACAGCAACTGGATCTTCCCCGTCGCGTCCTTGATGTCGAAAAACCAGAGCTTTCCCGCCTTGCGGCGGAGCATGATCCGCCCCGCCACGCGAACTTCGGGGCCTTCGACCCCTTCTCCCTCCGGACATTGAGCACGGGCCTTGCCGATCGGGAGGTGATCGTCGAAACGCTGTCCGAATGGATCGTGGCCGAGCTGGACGATTTGTTCCAGTTTTTTGAGTCGATCTTGTTCAAATCGATCGGGTTTCGACATGATTTCTGTCCAGAGATAAAAAAGTCGCAAGTTGAGACAAGAGCCGGATGATGTGGGATCGGACGAAAATCGTCAAGCAGGGAG
>DATKCB010000273.1:0-5285 GCA_035513495.1 Planctomycetaceae bacterium
TGGACGGGATCAAGCTCCTGGACACGCAGATCGACGGCGTGTGGCGATACGTCCGGGAGCTTATCACAGCGCTCCACGACTGTTCCAGCGCTGATGAGAATCAGTGGGAAATCGATGTCTCACTGGGATATCTGGGCAATCATCCGATCGAGGTGGTCGTGAACGATTATCTCCTGGAGAGTCTGCCCGAATCGGAAATTCACCCGCTGTTCCATCACGGTCGAGTCAATCCCATCGTTCGGTCGCAGCAACGTATCGAACGATTGAAGCAGGCCGGCAGAAAGGGAGTTCTCGCTGAGCGATTGCGGCTCAAATATCATCGTTTACACCGAAGTTGTCTCAAGCGTTATGGAGCCATCAAGAATCTCATACAACCTTCCGAGCAACAGTACGACTTGTGTCACCTCACCTTGCCGAACACCTGGCAGCATTATCAACATGTCGATAGTCCCTTTCTCACAACCGTACACGACCTTTCGAATCTGATTTGTCCCGAGCTTCAAAATCCGTCGAATGTGCGGACTCTCGCCGACGGCCTGCAATTCGCAGGCAAGCGAGATTCGAATTATCTCTCGGTCTCGCTGGCCACAAAACAGCAGATGATCGAACTGCTCGGGATTCCGGGCGAGAGAATTCGAGTGGTTCACAATGCGGTGACGCACGAGAAATTCTGTCCGGTGTACGATCCGGACCGGTTGCGGGCGGTTCACGAGCGATATCAACTTCCGGACGATCCGTTTTTCCTGTGCCTGGGCACGATCGAACCGCGTAAAAATCTCGCCAACACCATTCGCGCGTTTCGAATGATGCGGGAGGAACATCCCGACCTGCCGGTTCATCTGGTTCTCGCCGGGGGAACGGGCTGGCAGAAGCTCGACGAACTCAGGCGAATCATCGACTCCGATTCGCGAATTCGATACATCGGCTATGTTGACGATCCGGATCTGGCCGCACTCTATTCAGCAGCGCGAGCGCTGTGTTATGCCTCTTTATACGAAGGCTTCGGGTTGCCGCTGCTGGAGGCGATGGCGTGCGGCACACCGGTAATTTACGGCGATAATTCATCGATGCCCGAGTTCGCTGCGGAATGCGGACTCCCGGTTGTTTCAGAGGATCCGCATAGTATCAAACAGGCCTTCCATCGCCTGAGCACCGATCGCGCCCTGCACAACCAACTGGCATCGAATGCGTATGCTCGCGGACAGTCCCTGACCTGGCAGAAGACCGCGCGGCACACACTTTCACTGTATCGGAATTTGATTGAGAATCACCGCGCGAACTCGCGATATTCCAGACGCAAAAAAGTCGCCTGAAATTTATCTTTCGACTGTATCGTTCAGCCATAGTGAGGAGAACTCCCGAGATGCCGGTTGACAATGACTCCATCGAACCTCCGCTGCAGTCTCTGTGGAACACGCTTCGCTACGGACTGCGCATTGTCTGGGCCTCGGGTCCGCGATATTGCATTGCAATGGGCAGCGGCGCGCTCGTTGCTGCGCTGTTGGCACCCCTCACCATTGTCGTGGCCAGCTTCATCGTTAATGAATTGAACGAAGTGATCGCCTCAGAGGAACCTCTGTCGAATACGTTCAATCTCTGGATCTTCATCGTCGCCGGCACCACGTTTGTGGGAATTGTACTCAGTACGCTTCAAGTCTATGCGAAGATGCGATTGAAGGACGCGCTGTCGCTCGAGATGCAGAAAAAGATTCTGCTGCATGCGGCAAAGCTCGATGCCGCGACACTCGATGACCGCAGCTGTCAGAACATCCTCGAACGGGCCAATACGAACCCGGGACAAAAGATACTCGATCTGCTCGAAGGGCTGATTCAGGCGACCTCGGGTACGCTCCAGGTGCTGGCGCTCGCGGGAGTCTTACTGTGGGTCGAACCGTGGTGGACTCTCGGGATGATGATCGCCGTGATTCCGATGTTCGCGGCGTCGTATGCGATCTCGAAAATGCAGCATCGCTACAATCGCATTCGCACGACCCAACGCCGCTGGACCGGTTATTACGCTCGAATGCTCACCCACCGCACGTGGTCTCAAACGGTCAAAGTACTCGGAATTTCGCAATTGATGCTCGAACGGCACGAATCGCAGATGAAAGTACTGCTCGCCGACAATCGGCGGATCGGTCTCATTCGGATGGCGATTCGGTTTGTCACCTCGCTGATTCTACTGTGCATCATCGGAGGAGCAATCTGGTATGCCGCTCATCGCGCGGCCGCCGGCGATCTCGACGTGGGAAAATTTACCGCCTTTTGGCTCGCGGCCTGGCGATTCCGCGATGCGACGGGCAGAGTCGGTACCTCGACGTCCTCATTGATGGATGCCCGTCTCGCGATCGCCAACCTGAATGAATTCTTCGACCTGAAACCGAGAATGGTCGACACGGGAACGCTCGCGCCTCCCATTCACGGAACAATCGCGATGCGGGACGTTTCGTTTGCCTATACCAAAAACTCGGCACCCGTCCTCGAAAATGTTTCGCTCGACATCGAACCGGGTGAAATCGTCGCGCTCGTCGGTCCGAACGGAGCCGGAAAATCGACTCTCGCCAAACTGATCGCGCGGTTGTACTCACCCACCTCGGGAGAACTGACCATCGATGGAGTGCCGATTGGGGAAATTCGCAACGATCATTACTACCGGCATGTCGCGCTGGTGCAGCAGGCAGCCCCCATGTTCGAAGCGACCGCGGGAGAAAACATCGCCTTCGGTGACTGGGAGAATCTGAAAGATCGTCCCGATCGAATTCGGGAAATCGCCGGGATCGCCGGTGTGGATCAGTTACTCGACCAACTTCCCGAAGGACTCGATACGATGCTCGGACGGATGTTCGGAGAGTACGATCTCTCGGGAGGACAATGGAAGAAAATCTCTCTCGCCCGGGCGCTTGCCGGCAACCGCCCGATTGTGATCCTCGACGAACCGGCCGCGAACCTCGACATTCAAACCGAGCGGCTGATGCACCAGCAATTGAAGCAGATTCTCAAAGGACGAACCACGATTCTGATCTCACACCATTTTTCGTCCGTGATGATGGCCGATCGAATTATTGTCCTGGTCGATGGACGCATCGCAGAACAGGGCACGCATTGCGAATTGCAGGCGACCGGAGGCGTATACGCCTCAATGTGCCGCACCCATCGCGAAATGATCGGCGAAAATCCCCACGATTCTTCTCCGGATGAGAGATCAGATCATACGTTCCCAACAAATTATCCCGAGGAAGAAATCGCCGCTTAAACGTCCGTAGTTTCGGCCGTCGATCGGCGACTCCCCTAACAGTAGATTGTGACAGGAAAGAATCGATGAACCAATTCTCCCCCGACGCGCCCGAATCAGCAGGACGGCCTTTCGGCACGCTCATTCACCTCGGACAGCCAAAAACAGCCACCACATTTCTACAGCTCTTTCTATTCAACCAGCATTCCCAAGTGACTTACTTGGGAAAGATTGAGGGACGTGAGACCACGTTTTGTTCACAAGAAATCTCAAATGTCGCTCGATGTCTTCGTCAGCCGACTCACCCCGAATATTACCAGGAGCATGATAAATGCCGGGAGATTCTGGCTCGGATCCGAGAACCGGAAAAACTCTTGATCTTTTCCGATGAGGCCTACACGTACGGGCCGCTGCACATCAAACAAAAACAGGCCGAACTGTTCGGTCAATTCTTCGGGGATTCTCGAATTCTACTGACAGTTCGTGAACCCCTCAGCCTGATGGAATCGCTCTATCTGCAGGAATTGCGGGGCTATCATTATCACAAAATGAGCTACAAACGACTTATCAAACAATTCGGCGCGCCGCCCCGTTATTTTTCTGTTGAAGACTGGCTCGAAGCGAACTGGAACTTTCCCAATCGAGGAGCGTTCAGCCACCTGCAAGTCGCCGATACGGCGGAAGCCTATGCCGAAGTCTTCGGTAAAGAAAACGTCATGATCCGCCTTTATGAAGAACTGAAACAGGACAACCTGGCATTTGTGCGACGTCTCAGCGAGGAAATTGGCATCGACGCGGCCGAAAGCGAACGATTGTGCGAGAATCAGAATGCCAGCAAAAACGCGCGGTGGAAAGAGGCTCATGTGGAGCGTTTGAAACTGTTCAATCGCTCGCCGCTTTTACGCTGGAAATACCGTTACCTGAAAAATCCGAATGATCTGAAACGATTCCTGGGTGTACTGGGGCCCGATCAAATCGTCGACTCTCCCAATGCCCGGGCGGAATTTCCGCCAGAATGGCGCGAGCGGATTGTTCATATTGGAAACGAACAGTTAACGCGCCTGAAAACACGCTGGGATGTTCCCCTAGAGCGTTACGGCTATCCCGTGGCCGACCAATCCGAACGCCCCGATTATGGCGGAAATCGCGAAGCGGCTTGAAGCCTCACACTGGAAAGACTCAGATGTCCGTTGCCCATGAAAGAATCACTCATCTCTTCGACAATGGGATCCGAGTAACCGCGACGTGAGTCGCTTGACGCCGCTCTCTGACACGCGCTGATCGCCAGTTCCGTTCACTGTCCGCGATCAAATCGCTGCTCGAACCCACACTAACAAGTCGCGAAACGCAGAGCAAAACCTCTCATCAACAATCGTGCCGAACGGAATTGTCTGCGTCCCTTTTTTGCCGATCGGAGGTGCATAGACCTCTCGTAGGCTCGTAGGCCCGCAGTCCGGGATTCGGATTGACCGGCGAGTGGGGATTACCTATCCTCCCACCCGCAAAAATTCCCGATCGATCCCAAATCAACGGAGTGCGTCCGATGAAATTGCTGGAACGCTGGGCCACGCGGTCACTGAAGCGGATGGGTTACGATGTCGTTCGCAACGTAGACCGGCATCCCGAGAGGCGGCCGTCGTTTCCGTCCGATGCGTTCGAAGCACAGCGCAAGTTGCTCGAAATGCTCGGGCGGTCTGAGAACCCAATGATCTTTGACGTCGGAGCCAACCATGGCCAGACGGCCACGCGCTATCGATCCGTGTTCCCGGGCGCCGACATCGTGTGCTTCGAACCGTTTCCTGAATCGATGGAGAAGCTGCAGCGAACACACGCCAACGATGGCAAGGTTCGCGCTGTTCCGCTGGCGGTCGGCCGCGAACGTGGAACGGCGACGTTTCACGTCAACCAGATGAGCGGCACCAATTCGCTCTTTCCGCGACCGTCCTCGTCCCGCCGCTACTTTGAGGCGAAGGCCGCGCCGAAAACAACCATCGAAGTCGACGTGACTACCCTCGATGCGTTTCTGCGGGAGCAGAATCTCGCGACGATCGAC
>DATKCB010000274.1:0-3427 GCA_035513495.1 Planctomycetaceae bacterium
GTCGTGGGCTTCGATCACGTTGAGCATCTGCAACGCGGCGATCCCCTGTCCGGGAGGGGGAAGTTCCCAGACATCGTATCCGCGATAGTTGGTCGAGACCGGGTTGATCCAGTCGGAGGTGTGATCGGCCAGATCCTTCGCCGACAGAAACCCGCCGATGGCTTCACTGCTCGCGACGATTTCCTGCGCGATCTCGCCGGTGTAGAACGCGTCCCGTCCGTGCTGGGCGATCTGCTCATAGCTCCAGCCGAGGTAGGGATTGCGGAACAGTTCTCCTTCGGCGGGAGGTTTTCCGCCGGGGAGATAGGTTTGGGCCGAGTCGGGCCATTTGGAAAGGGATTCGGCGGAGCCTTTCCAGTATCCGGCGATCACTTCGGGGACGGGAACCCCTTCTTCGGCGTAATGGATCGAGGGGGCGAGCAGTTGCTGGAACGATTGCGTTCCGAATGTCTGGCGGAGCTGATCCCAACCGTCGACGCAACCAGGAACGGACCAGGAGAGGGGTCCGTCGAGGGGGATCTGCACGAGTCCTCGTTCGTCGAAGACTTTCTTTGTTAAGGTATATGGGCTGCGTCCGCTGGCGTTGAGTCCGTACAGTTGCTGCGTTTTCGCATGCCAGTAGATCGCGAACAGATCGCCCCCGATTCCGCAGCTCATCGGTTCGACGAGTCCCATCATCGCGCTGGCGGCAATCGCGGCATCCGCGGCGTTGCCTCCCGACTTGAGAACGTCCAATCCGACCTGCGCGGCGAGGGGATGGCTGGTCGCGACGAGTCCGTTTTTGGCGATGACGACCGAGCGGCTCTGGTGGGGAAATTCTCCGGGGCGGGCGTATTCTCCGGCTTGAATCTGACTCTCGTCGGACCTGTGGACTAACTCTCCCGACATCATTGCTGCTCCTGCTAAAATCACTGTAAGTAGTTTGTTCGTCGAACGATACATCGTTTGAACTCCTTCAGAGAACAACCGCACACCGGAGGCAGAACCGGCATAATCGGAAATAGTTGCCAAATCGATTCAAGCGTTCGATTCGTTACCGCCGATACAACGAGAGAGTACCGAATCTCTCGGTTTTCGATACGCACTTCTATCTTCAACAACTGCACTTGCAAATACAAACAGATTTTCAGCCCGAACGGAATCGGGCAAGACTCTCGGGAAGGAGCGATCCGATGATTCGCTGGAAAGGGATTCTCGCCACCACCACAGCACTCGGTTTTGCTGTCAACGTGGCCTTTACACAAACGCCCGATTCGACGTTCGAACGTCTGCGCCGAGCGACCCTCGAAAAGCAGTCTGTCTCGGAAACGAAGGCTTCCGCTCATCCGCTCGCGCCCAAAGCTGCTCCGGTGAAAGTGGAAACCGTCAATCCCGCCGAAACACCGGTCCCCGAACCCCCCGCGAGCGACGCACAACCATCGGCCTCGCTGGAAACGGCGGTCCCGATTCCGACCGCTCCCGTGACGACAGCCGAGCACGTCGAGATCGAAAAGTTCGAGCGTTCGACGACCGAGAAGCGGCCCTCGGTGATCATGCTCACGAATCACAAAACCGTCACGAAGCCGGCGGTCCACACGACCGAGACAGTCGAATCGGATTCGGAAAAGGTCAACCAGGGGAACTTGGTCAACGCGGCGTACAGCAAACAACAAGGCGAGACCGAAGAACAAGCCATCGTACAGATCACCGGGACGAAGCCCAGCGCGAAGCTGGTCACTGCAGAGACGAAGTCCGCCGTGGTCAACAAGAACGCGATCAGTCATTCCGACATCAAGGTCGAATGGCGTCCGACGGGCGAGATCGTGGTGGGCGAAGAATGCTCCTTCGATCTGGTCGTCAAAAATACGGGTGGAGTCGACGCGCAGGACCTCGAAATCGACGCCTACTTTCCGGCCACAGTCCGACTGACGGCCGCTCGTCCGAAGCCGGATCAGGCCGACGATCATCTGACGTGGAAGATCGCGAAGCTGCCGACGGGAGAAGAACACGTGCTGTCCGTCAAGCTGATTCCGAGCCGCCGCGGCGATCTGGAACTTTCCTCGAAGGTTCGCTTCACCGGCGAAGCGGCGGGCAAGTTTGTCGTGGCCGAACCGATGCTGCAAATCGCCATAGACGGTCCCGCGGAAGTAATGATCGGCGAACCTGCTTCTCACACGATTACCATCTCGAACCCGGGCACTGGGACCGCACGCAGCATCTCGCTGGAAGCGTTGATTCCCACGGGACTGAAGCATCCGCGTGGCGAGCGGCTGCTGCTGGATGTCGGGACTCTCGAACCGGGCGAAAGCCGCGACGTTCGCTTGTCGCTGGCTGCCGTCGAAGGGGGTTCGCAGGAAATCAAACTCGCCGCAAATGCTTCGAACGCTTTGCGAAAAATTTCCTCTTCGTCGATCGTCGTCGTGGCACCAAGTATCGCGATTGATCTCGACGGACCGGGACTTCGCTACAAGGGCCGTAAGGGAACCTACAAGCTGCTCGTGCATAACGACGGGACAGCGATCTCGGACAATGTTCGCGTCCATCACAATGTACCGGTTGGTTTCGAGTTCGTGAAAGCGGATGAAGGGGGCAAGTTCGATCCGCGCACCCGTAACATCGTATGGTATCTCGGTCAGATGAAACCGGGTGAAAAGAAGAATATCGAAATCGAGCTGATGGCCGTCGAATTCGGCGAATTCACTCACGAAGTCGCTGTCCGCGCCGAGCACGGAGCGCAGGCTCTGGACGAACTCAAAACCCGGATCGAAGGGGCTTCGGCCCTGTCGCTCGAAATCGTCGATCTCGACGATCCCGTGGAAGTCGGCAGCGGGAACGCTTACGAAATTCGCGTCACCAACGACGGCTCGATCGGTGCGGGGAATGTCGGCATCGCCTTCGAACTGCCGAAGGGTGTCGAATTCGTCTCTGCCGACGGACCGGCCAATCATCAATTCGAAAACGGAGTCGTCTTCTTCCAGGCCGTGCCGAATCTCGAACCGGAAAAGACGATCACTTACAAGATTCAGGTCAAAGGGACGAACGCGGGCAACCATCGCTTCCGGGCCCGTCTCGCCAGCGATTCGATCCGCGAACCATTGATTTTCGAGGAACTGACGAAATACTACGGCGAGTAATTCGCCCAACCGAGTCAGCGGGAAACAGACCCGAGAGAACAGGGCGTGGCAGAAATGTCACGCCCTGTTTTTGTTAGTTTTTTTCGATACGTTCCAGGTCGATCGCTCACTCTTTCGGTTCCTCGTTTTTTTCGCTTTTGATCTTCGGACTCGGCAACCGCCAGTCGTAGCGCAGCGCGAGCATTCGGATCACGAACGCGACTGCTGCCCCGATCGACATGCAGACCGGCTCGTTCCAACCCGCTTTCAACGCACCCAGAAACGCCCAGCTTCCGGCGAACGAGCAGGTCGCGTAAAGCGGGGTCGACGGTTTG
>DATKCB010000275.1:0-2424 GCA_035513495.1 Planctomycetaceae bacterium
GGGTCAGACCGAAGTTGTGTTGACAGTCAAACTCAAGTCCGGCAAACAACGAATGACGGCTCTGTTCGTCACCGGGGACGGTACTCAATACGGTGCGTATTTTGCTTACGTTGAGAAGAAATAATCGATAATCAAAGTACGATGGGCACTCCAGCCCGTCGGCCTCTCACTATCGACGGGCAGGAGTGTCCATCGTACGGTAGGTTGACCTTGTGAATCGCACGATGCCTGCTTAACATTCGCGGGACCGAGTCGGTCGCGTGGACGCGCTGATCGGCTCCGGGCAAATTGACGCTGTGAAACACTCACTGACTACGCATCCAGACCGAAAGGCCCTGAAATGAGTTCAGGTCTCCCCGAATCGCACGGATCGCGATTCCCGATTTCCTCGCTGCCCGAGTCGGCTTTCGATTCGAAAGATTCCGACGTGCCGATTGTCGGATCAAACCCTGCTCTCGACAAAGCGATTTCGAAAACGCAGAAACATCTGATCGATCGCCAGCACGAGGACGGATTCTGGGTGGCCGAACTCGAAGGGGATACGATCCTCGAATCCGAGTACATGTTACTGCTGGGCTGGCTGAAGAAGGAACAGGATCCGGTTTTTCGACAGTGTGCCAACTACATCCTCGATCAGCAGATGCCCGAGGGAGGCTGGACGCTCTATCCCGGCGGACCGCTCGAAATCAGTTCGTCTGTCAAAGCGTATTTCGCTCTCAAGATTGCCGGACACGATCCCGAGTCCGAGCCGATGCAGCGTGCGCAACGGGCGATTCTCGACGCGGGTGGTGCGGAAAAGGTCAACAGCTTTACGCGCTATTACCTCGCGCTGCTGGGAATCATCGGATATCACCAGGTTCCCGCGGTGCCGCCCGAGTTGATGCTGCTTCCGCGCTGGATGCCGTTCAATATCTACGAAATGTCGGCCTGGTCGCGCACGATCATTGTTCCGCTCTCGTTGCTCTGGCACTTCAAGCCGGTTCGAAAACTGCCGGACGAATGGAGGATCGACGAATTATTCCACACGAGTCCTCGCGACCTTCCCGTCTCGATGCCTCCTTCCGCCGTTGTTGACGAATTGAAACAGTCGACCCGGATCGACTGGTACAAGTTTTTTCGCCGCGTCGATTCGTGTCTGAAATTCGGCGATCGCGTTGGTCTCCGACCTTTTCGAAAAACTGCCGTCAAACGTGCCGCAAAATGGATGATCGAACGGCTGGACCATTCCGACGGGTTGGGGGCGATTTTTCCTCCGATCATCTGGTCGGTCGTCGCGCTGCGTGAACTCGGGTACTCCCAAGACTCTCCCGAGGTCCAAACGCAACTGAACGAACTCGAAAAGCTGATGATCACCGAGGGGGACCGTACGCGATTGCAGCCCTGCAAATCGCCCGTGTGGGATACCAGCATCGCGACGATCGCGCTGCGGGAGTCGGGCATTTCCTGGAACCATCCCGCGATTCTGAAATCGTGCGAGTGGATGCTCTCAAAGGAAGTCCGCAGCAAGGGGGACTGGTCGGTTCGTTCTCCCGATCTGGCACCCGGAGGCTGGTATTTCGAGTTCCACAACGAATTCTATCCCGACGTCGATGACTCGATCATGGTCACGATGGCGCTCAACCGGAGCCTGCCGCGAAAATTGGGAACCGATTTGAACATCAACTGGCTCGAAGCGGGTTGGAGTCCTCACGCAGAAGATCAGGATGCCGTCGCCGTTGTGACGGGGAAAGCAATCGACAATCTCGAAGCGATCGAGGATCTGGAACTCGCCGCGAATTATCTCCCCGCCATGAAACGGGCGATCGACTGGGTTCTGCGAATGCAGAACAGCGACGGAGGCTGGGGAGCGTTCGATCGAGACAATACCCGAGAACTGTTCACCAAGGTTCCGTTCGCCGATCACAACGCGATGATCGATCCCAGTTGGCCCGACATTTCGGCCCGCGTACTCGAAATGCTGGCCGACGTCGGCTGGGACCGGCGTCAGCCGGCGATCGACAAGGCGCTCGATTACATCTGGAACGAACAGGAACACGATCACTGCTGGTTCGGACGCTGGGGGGTCAACTACATCTACGGAACCTGGCAGGTGCTGGTCGGACTCACGAAGATCGGGGTTCGCGTGGACGATCCGCGAGTCGTCCGGGGAGCGCAGTGGCTGATCGACCACCAGCAGGAAAACGGCGGCTGGGGAGAAACCGCACGCAGCTATGACGACCCCTCCCTTCGCGGACAAGGCCCGGCGACGGCCTCGCAAACCGCCTGGGCACTGCTCGGACTGATCGCCGCTGGACGAGCCAACGACGAAGCCGTCCACAAGGGCGTGCAATATCTGATCGACTCGCAAAACGACGACGGTTCGTGGACCGAAAAATGGTTTACCGGAACCGGATTTCCCAAGGTGTTTTATCTGAAGTATCACTA
>DATKCB010000276.1:0-2520 GCA_035513495.1 Planctomycetaceae bacterium
TCGGGATCACCGTCGGCTTGCTCGACCAGTCCGTACGCGGACGAAACCGTACTGCGGATCGCATCGAGCGCAGTTTTGAGTTCCTGTGACGCGGCTTGTTCGAACGATTCGAAATTTGTTCCGAGCGATTCGAGTCCCTCAAAAAATGTCTTCATCCGCTGCAAGTGGCTGCGCCTCAGCGGACCGAATGGGGCGGCGGTGTGAGATAAAATCGCGAGCAATGCCGATTCATTTTTCTGCCGCACGGCCTGATCCAGCAGGACCGAGATCATCCGATCCGAGGGGTTCTCCGACTCCATGACCACCCGGGTGATTTCTGCGAGGTGCACGTGTGACGAAGAGATGACTGCGGTCCGCAAAATCGGATCGTTCTCTTCGCGAATCGCAAGTTGCCCCAGAACCGTACCGGCTCGGGGATTGGGCGATTCACCGAGACTGTAAGCGAGTTGAACATTCACAAAAGGATCGGAATGTCTGTTCGCAGCGGAGATGACTGCTTCGAGGATCTCCGGTCGGTCGAGAAACGGTTCACTCAACCGGATCGCGTGCCGAACGACACCCGGAGACGAATCGACCAGTCCGATCTTGAGCTGCGATTCGGAGAGAGCATGCAGCCCGTCGAGTGCGCACAGCGCCTGCAACCGAGTGGTTACCCGCGCAGCCGATTTGAGCTGATGTTCTAACAGCGGAATCGCCGCATTGTCCTGTCGCCAGACGAGCATCTGATGAGCCATGTCCCGCTGGGTTCCGTTGGGGCTTTCCAGCAACTCAACGAGTTGCGCCGCGTTGAGTTCGCTGGTGCGGGGGATGGTTCGAGGCGCGACGTTCGCGGGCAGGACACGATAGATGCGTCCCTTGTCGGAACCGGCGCGCAGATCGAACAGTTTCTCCCAGTCGTCGGGAATCCATTCGGGATGCTCGATCACCAGTCGGTACATATCGGCGATCCACAAGGCTCCGTCGGGACCGGTCCGCGCCATGACGGGCCGGCTCCAGGGATCGGTCGAACTGAAAAACTCGCTGGTTTGTTCGCCGGCCGCGCGGGTGCTGGAGAACGTCGCACCGTTCGGCGTGACGACTTCCCGATGAACGAGATTGTGGACCGGCTCGCACGCGAATGAGTTGCCGTAGAATTCCTCTCCGAGCAGCGTGTCGCGATAGAGCATCAGTCCGCACGCTGAAGTGAAGCGGTTGACCTTATTCAAATCGTTGAACCGTTTGAGAGGCTCGCTGCTCGGATAAACGGGCGAGGCACCGGGGATGTCCGAAATCTGCACGCGCGGATCGGGCGCTCGAAGATGAGGATTGCGACGCAGATAATGATCGGCATACGCGAAATGAAAGGCCGGCTCGCTGTTCGTGTTTCCGAACCAGTTGCCCCAGTCGTCGCGGGCGCGGACGTGTTGCGTGTGACCCGCTTGCGGATCGAACTTGTGTTCGTCGGGACGGAGTCGAAAGTCCCGTCGTCCGAGATCGACGACCTCGCCGGTCGCTTCAATTTTAATCTTCGCTGAAACCTGTACGCCTCCCCCGTAAATCCAGTTATCAAGCCCCCACCAGAAACCAGTTTTCAAATGTTGCGGATTCGTTCCGCCGAAGCCCGTGATGAGCGCTGTCTTCGAGTCGCACTTGCCGTCGCCGTCGGTGTCCTCGGCAAACACGATCTCGGGTGAGTAACTCAGCAAGACACCCGTCTTCCAGGCCATGATCCCATTAGGAAATGCCAATCCTTCGAGAAACAGCGTACTCTTGTCGTAGATTCCGTCACCGTCGCTGTCTTCGAGAAACCGGACCCGCCCGCCCGGTTGTCCCTTGCCGTCGAGCCCGAGCGGATAGTCGGCCATCTCGACGACCCACAGTTTTCCATCCGGTCCCCAATCGAACCCGACAGGATCCTGCACGAGCGGTTCGGCTGCGATGAGTTCGACGCGAAATCCGTCCGGCACGCGGATCGTCGCGAGCGCACCGTCTTTCTCGATCGGATCGGGATACTGATAAGTCAGTTCTTCCTGAGCGAAAGCAATCGAGGAGAAACAAAGGGCGGCAATGAAAGCCAAAGTTTTTGCATTCACGATGAACAGCCTTGAGAGAACGAGCGGATTCCGCTCATTCTGTACCAAGCAATCAACTGAAACAAGAAGTTGCCTGCCGAACAAGTGGTAACTGAAATGAATTGAACAGGAGGCAACAGAGGGAAGGGAGAATTAAAAATACTGTAACACTTCAGCCAAGTGACGTAGGACGGTCTTGTAGCCCGTCCGGAACGGTCGAGAGCTATCTCGGACGGGCTGGAAGACCGTCCTACGTTTCCTCCCGCCATTCGCCTGAAGTTTCACAAAATATCCATTCCCTCTTGCTCATTTTTCCTGTTCACGGCGTGCTCGATATTCGTCGAGGCGTTGTTTGAGTTCGGCTTCGAAGCCTCGGTCGGCGGGGTGGTAGTATTGTTTTTCGACTCCGAGGTAATCCTGGTTGACCCAGCCGTGGGCGCTGTTGTGAGCGTACTGGTAGCCTGCTCCG
>DATKCB010000277.1:0-2559 GCA_035513495.1 Planctomycetaceae bacterium
GTCCGCGACTGGCTCGACACGACCGGGTGGGATAAGAACAGCCCGCCCCCATCACTTCCGGACGAGATTGTCGAGCGAACCAGAGAAAAATACATCGAGGCGTACGAGTGGCTCCTGGGGCACGAGTTCCCCTGGAAATAATTTTGCTCCTGTTAGATTATCTACTCCCGTTGCGGTTGTCAGGATTACTCCTCGGCGTAGTCGAGGAGGTCTTCACCCCGGTCGAGAGAGTCGAGTAGAGTTTTGAGACGATCGTGGAGCGAACTCAGTCGCCGCTCGTCTTCGATTTTGTGTCCTCGTTCGTCCGTCAGGTAGAACACATCGACCACCTGCTCGAGATGCGTTCCGATGCGGGCGAGGTCGACCGAGAATCCCTCTTCGAAAATGACCCGAGAGAGTGCGTGCAGTAACCCTCGGCGGTCGAGCGTGAACACATCGACGACTGTGCAACGATCGGAAGAGTCGTTGTCGATGATCAGTTTCGTCGGCTGATTTGCATACGAGCCAGAGTCCCGATTCCGCGCGAAACGGGATTTTTTAGAAAGCAACGGCTTGAGAGGCCGTTCTCCTCGAATGATTTCTTCCAGAACTTTGCTGACCTCTCTGATCCGGGAAAGAGGCACGGTCCCTTCGAAGTCATTGTCCTTCACGATAAAGCGATCGACCACGATTCCCCGAGTGGTCGTGCAGATGTGAGCCGCGCGAATTTCCATTCTGAGAGCAGTGAGTCCACCCGCGATGCGATGAAAACAGCCTGCGGCGAATTCCGGTGCGAGAAAGATTCGATATTCGACGGATTCGGTCTCACCGTGATACGAACCTTCCACAAACACGCTTTCCGGTTTCAGCAGCGCAACGCGTTCGAGATCGGAAGCGATTTCGCGAGCGGAATTGGCCAGCAGATAATGCAGGGGCAGGGTATCAAATTCGGCTTCGAGCCACTGTTCTTCCCGTTCGGGATCGAGCGAGGTATCGCGTAAAATCGACTGCATGATTTCGCGTTTTCGTTCGGATCGCACCTTGGCTTCCTGCGGCGGACCCCCTTCACCGCTGAGCGTCTGAAGCGTGCGTTGGTACAAACCGCTCAGTAATTCGGCTTTCCAGTCGGTCCAGACGCCGGGACCTACCGCCCAGACATCGGCTGCGACGAGCACATACAGCATTTTGAGGTTTTCGATGCTCCCGACTTCTCTGCTGAAGTCGAGCAGGACTCTCGGATCGGTGGTGTCTCGCCAGAACGCCGTGTTCGGCATGACGAGATGCTTGTGAACAAGCAGCTTCAGTTGCTCCTGCTGCGCGGCGCTGAATTTCAGAGTCGCACCGATACGCTCTGCGATTCGCCTGCCGACTTCACTGTGATCTTCTTCAAACCCTTTCCCCAGATCGTGCAACAGCATCGCCAGATGAACCACTTCGGGATGGCGGATACTCCGATAGACACTCCCCAACTCGCCGGGATCGCTTCGAAAAGAACTGAGTCGTCCGATCGCGCGAAACGTATGTTCGTCGACCGTGTAAGAATGGTACTGATTGAACTGCAACAGAAAACGCGCGTTGGCGATATCGGGAACGATTCGTTCCAGCAGTCCCGTTTCGTTCATCAGCCGCAACACAGTTTCCAGAGATGACGAGCGGGCGAGGATCTCCCGGAACCGCCGCGCGCCCTCGGAACTCAACCGAAACGAAAGAGCCGGCAACGCCCGGCGCAGGGCATCGAGCAGTTCCGGCTTGGGAGTCTGATTGTACATCGCAGACAGATAGAACAACCGCAGCCTCATGTCGGGGTCGGTGAGCAAATTTTTCATGACCGACGGAATCACGTCGATTCCGTCTCGACCGACGCGAAAGCCGTCCTTCTCTTTGTGAGGCGTATCGACCAGTCCGATCAGTTTCGATGTCAGCGGTTTTCTCGTATGTCGCAATTCGAGTCGTTGCGCCAGTCGCGATAACCTCATCGCATGCTCGAAATATTGCCGCATGAACCGTTCGACCGGTCGTTGTCCCGCAGTCTCCTGCAATCCGAATTTCGTCGCCAGCCGCAATTGTTCATCGCGCGTGAGCACGTCCTGAGCCTGTCTCGCTTCGAAATGCAAATCCATGCGAATTCTGGCCAGAAACTTCACGGCGTGTTGAGCATTGAGTAAATCGGTGTCGGCGATCACTCCCCGGACGACAAGTTCGGTCGGGTCGGGAGTTCCGAACTCCCAGAACGTCAACCAGCGCACCAGATGCCAATCGCGAAGTCCTCCGCAGGCGCACTTGACATCGGGTACCAGAGACAATACGGCACCGCCGTGCTTCTCGCGCTCTTCGATGCGGTTTGCGAGACTCGCGGCACAGAGAGTCTTCCAGCGAGGCCGCACGAACCGGGTTTCAAACTTCTGACGGAGGGTCTGGTACAACGAGGAACTTCCCCAGAGCAACCGTGTTTCGATCAGAGAGGTCGCGATTTGATTATCATCGAGCGCTGCCGACAGGCACTCGTGAATCGAGCGGACACTATGTCCCAACTTCCAGCCGGAATCCCAGAAATCGCGAATCACCTGTTCCAGCCATTCG
>DATKCB010000278.1:0-4310 GCA_035513495.1 Planctomycetaceae bacterium
GCCCGCGAGTATGCGCACAAACTGGGAGACGCCATCCCCGAACTCGAGTTCGAGGTGGACGGCATCGTGATCAAGGTCAACTCGGTCGCGCAGCGGCAGAAGCTGGGATCGACTTCGAAAAGCCCCCGCTGGGTCATTGCCTACAAATGGGAGAAGTACGAAGCGGTTACGAAGGTCCTTGAGATCGAAGTCACCGTCGGAAAATCGGGAACGATGACGCCGCTCGCTCATCTCGAACCGGTCGAGATCGCCGGAACAACCGTCTCCCGCGCGACCCTCCACAACAAGGATCAACTCGACCGGCTCGGGGTGCGGATCGGCGATCGCGTCGTCGTCGAGAAGGCGGGGAAGATTATTCCGCACGTGCTGCGGGTCGAGGAACACCTGCGGGACGGGACCGAGAAACCTTATACCTTTCCCGAGCGATGTCCCGAATGCGATACCCCCGCGGTCAAGGATGAAGGGGGCGTTTACATTCGCTGTCCGAATCCCAACTGCCCGGCGCAGCTCCGGGAGACGGTCCGGTTTTTCGCCTCGCGCGGTGCGATGGATATCGACGGACTCGGCATCAAACTGGTCGAGCAGTTGCTGGCGGCGAAACTGATCGCGAGCCTGCCCGATCTGTACCGGTTGAAAGACAAACGCAACCAACTGCTCGAACTCGAACGGATGGGGGAGAAGTCCACCGATAATCTCCTCGCGGGAATCGAAGCCTCGCGCGACCGTCCGCTCTGGAGGTTGCTGACGGGACTCAACATCCGGCACGTCGGATCGAGTAACGCGCAGATTCTCGCAGCGCGATTCGGAACACTCGAGCGCCTGGCCGAACAGTCGGCGGAAGATCTCGCCGCCGTCGAAGAGATCGGACCAGTCATCGCCCAGTCGGTCTACGATTTTCTGCACGGAGAATTCGGCAAACAACTGATCGACGAACTTCGCGAGCTGGGACTCAATTTCGGATCTCCGGTCGAAGAACAGCCCGCGCAAGCGGCTGCCGACGGGGCGTTCGCCGGGAAAACGTTCGTCGTGACGGGAACGCTCTCCCGCATGACGCGCGACGAAGCGCACGAGATGATTCGGGCGCGAGGCGGTAAACCGACGGGGAGCGTCTCCAAAAAAACGGATTTTCTGGTCGTCGGTGAGAACGCCGGCAGTAAACTGGACAAAGCACAGTCGCTCGGCGTATCCACGCTGACCGAAGACGAATTTCTCGCGCAGTGCGAAACAATGGATCATTGAACAGGGAGAACAGAGAGATGATGACTTTTGCGTTCGGCATTCACCGATTTGTTCTCTCGTTTCTTGTGGTCTGTCTGCTGACGCCGTCGCTGTGGTCCGCGCCTCCTGACGACGGGCCATCTACGATGAATGTGATGACTTGGAACATTCGCTACGACAATCGCGGCGACGGTGAGAATGCCTGGACCCATCGCAAAGACTGGGTTGCGGACATCATCCGTCGGGAACAGGTCGACATCGTCGGCCTTCAAGAAGTGCTCAAGCATCAGCTCGACGATCTGACACAGCGATTGCCCGAGCTGGCCGCTTACGGAGTCGGCCGCGACGACGGGAACACGAAAGGGGAGTATTCTCCGATTCTGTATCGGAAAGACCGCTTCGAGGTTCTCGACAAATCAACATTCTGGCTGTCGAAAACTCCCGACCAGGCGGGCAGCCGCGACTGGGATTCCGCGATCACTCGCATCGCCAGTTGGCTGAAACTGAAAGACCGTCGAACTGGCCAGGTATTTTATGCGATCAATACACACTTCGATCACATGGGCAACGAAGCCCGCGCGAACAGCGCGGCGCTGCTCGTGAAGATGCTCCGCGAGAAATTCAAAGATCATCCCGTAGTGCTGACGGGCGATTTCAATACGAAACCGGAAAGCGTTCCTTACAAGACATTGACCGATCGCGATCCTCCCAACGTGCCGAGTTTTTACGACGCGCTTGCGATTTCGGAAGCGAAGCCGCAAGGTCCGGATTCCACCTGGAACGGCTTCGATTCGATTGTTCCCGGACAGCGGATCGACTTCCTGTTCGTGACTGGATCGTTCTACGTCCGCAAACATCGCACGCTCGACGATCAAAAAGACGGACGATTTCCCTCCGATCATCTCCCCGTGACGGCGCTGATCGAGTTCGTCCTTCCGTAACAGCGTGTTGAAAAAGGGGACTGGCTCCGAGCGCGATACGTTATTCCTCAAAGAATTCATGTGTTCGCGAGGTGCCTGTCCCTTTTTTCAACGGCCTGGTAACCGCCGAATCTCCGACGGGAGTAGCGGCATTACTTTTCAGAATCGTTCGTTCGCTGTTCAAGAATCAATCGGGCTTCTTCTGCAGCAATGGTTTCGGGAAAACGGACGATGGCTTCCCGGAGCGCACCGATCGCTTCAGAGGTTCGGCCCTGCGACTGCAGGATCTCTCCCGCTTCGACGCACGCGCGGGCAACCAGCGGGCGGTCGTGCGGATGAAGTATCGGCAGCCGGAGCATCGCCAGCGCCGCCTGATCCCGCAGCAGTTTGGACCGATAACCCTGGCCCAGAACGAAGTAGGGACCACCGCGCATATTTTCGGGCAGGTCTTCCACCTGGCGTTGCCAGCGTTCGAGTTCGTGCGCGGCAACATTCTGCTCGCGGATTCGAAGTCGCCAGAGCTGCGCTTCGGCCAGTTGCCGGATGTTTCGATCGTTTCCGCCGGTCAGGGCCTTGAGTGTGTCCTTCGCGAGTTCCTCGTGATCGCTCCCCACGAGCAGGATCGAAGCCCCCACCAACTGCGACACGGGTGAGGATTCCACGACAAGACTGCTCGCCGCGCGGCGCTGTCCGTCGTCGACGGTTTTTTCACTCCAGACGACGGGGATGTAACCGAAGTGGCGGGTGAGGGGATCGCTGGAGTACAGCAGACCGAACCGGGCCGAGGCTCCCGCATAGTCGCCTTTCCACAGCGACGCCCGCACCAGGTCCGCCAGGATTTCCCGGCGAACCCACTCCCGCGTCTCCCGGTTGAGGGCCTCTCTGAGCAGGCGGTCGGCATCCTCGACCCGGCCCGCCACGAGCGATTGCAGTCCCTGTCGATGCGGTTCGCTCTGCGGAGTTTCGACCCGCAGCACCTCCTCAGAAGAATAAATGCTCTGATTGACCTGTCCGCTTTCGAGCAGGGTGATGTTGCGGCCGGTGTAGTCGAGTACGCGGCAGCGGATCGCCTTGATGCCCGTACTCATTCGAGGCTGGATCGTCACGCGATCGGGATAATTCCCGATGGATGTCTGTCCGAGGACGCTCGAAACAGACAGCCCGCCGATCTGCCAGACGACAAGGAGAGCGAGTTGGCTGATTCTCCAGATCGACAAGGATCACTGCTCCTTTTGTTTCAGTTTCGAGACGTCGCGGTAACCGTGCGTTCCGCCGTTCTGCCGGGCGAGTTTTTTGAGAAAGTTGTCGAGATTCAGCTCTTTTCCCTTCCCGAACTCGATGCAGTGGATTCTCGCTCCTCCGCGGTTCATCTTTTTGATATCGTCGAGTTCCGCTGGCTCTAATTTCGGTTGTTGCGCATCGGTCAGGAAGAAGATCACATCGGGTTTGAGCACCAACGCCCGGGTGAGCGCGGGGACGTGCCTCGTCCCCATCTGGGGCCGAACCGTTCCGATAAACCGCTTGGTCAGATTCCGATTCACGTCGGTGGCGGTCGCGAGTTCGCCCGGCTTCTGGTTGATATCCA
Source organism: Planctomycetaceae bacterium (assembly GCA_035513495.1). Lineage (GTDB taxonomy): Bacteria > Planctomycetota > Planctomycetia > Planctomycetales > Planctomycetaceae > DATKCB01. The sequence goes on from DATKCB010000278.1 coordinate 3,724, forward strand.
ATTCCTTGAGCTGTTCGTTGTAAAAGATCACGTGGAACTTCTGCGCGGCATTCAATCCTTGGAGCGATGCCATCAGTTCGGCCTTCGCGAATTCGAGTGCATCATAGTCCCCCATACTCCCCGAGCAGTCGATGATGTAGACAATCGTCTTTCCCTGATCGACCGCACCGAGAAAGTGGACGTCACCGGGTCCCGCTCCCAGCGCCGGCTGAAATGGAATCGATCCAACCGCCGGTTGCACGACGGCGTCTCCGGGATCGGAAAACCCGCTCGGCAGCGTGATCTCTGCTCCCGGTCCCAGAGTGGCACTGCTGGAGAAATCAGGCAGCAGCGGTTCGACGGGCGGTTTGTCGGGAACTTCGGGGAGTTCGGAAACCGGATCGACCGGTTGTCTGGCTTCTGCTTCAGCCTGATTCTCGGAAAAGTTCGCGGCCTGATTTTCTTTCACCACCAGACCGACCGAGCGAAACGTCCCCTCGGCCGATCCGTCGATCGTGCCACCACAACTTTTAAGCTGGGTGCTCAAGATGAACAGAAAGACCGCATGCACGATCAGCGACAGACTCCAGCCGGGAATCGCCGCCCAG
>DATKCB010000279.1:0-3352 GCA_035513495.1 Planctomycetaceae bacterium
AAGAGGATTTCATCCAGCATGGGATGAGTCTGTCAGGCGAATCAGAAGAGAATTGTGGTGACTTGTGAGCGATCTCACTTCTTCCGCGGATCCGGCAGCGGTGCTTCTCCCTCCGGTTGTTTTTCGCGGATCTGGAAACCCATCTTCCCCTTGTTGTCGGCGATCGAGCCCCAGGCGTCCTGGCAGCGGAGGAAGAGCTGGCCTTCGGCGGGAGCCTTGAACATTCCATACGCTCCCAGTTCGATCGGTTCGGAGAGCTGGTAATCGTCGAACACGACCCCGACGAGTTTTCCCTTCCCTTCCATATCGCCGTCGGCATCCAGCTCGGTTCCATCTTTTTCGACCCGCCAGGTGCCGTCGGTGGTGAACTCGTATTCGAGATCTTTTTCAACGAACGCGCGGGTCGGCTGCCAGCCTTCGCCGGCTTCGATCGTCGATTTGAGCGGCCGCTTGCCGAGCAGTTTTCGCGGTTTCGCCCGCCAGTCCCAACTGCACAGATCGACGCGATATCCCTGTTCGATGTTCTGCAGGAACAGGATGTACTCGAACACGATCTCGTTGGCCATCAATCCGTACACGGACTCGAAGGTGGTCGCTTTCTGTTGCAGCAGATCCAGCCCGAGGGGACGGAAGCGAGCCTGGTAGTTCGAATTGTTGGCCAGCAGATGGCACAGCGCCCACCGCCAGGCGTAGTTCTCCCAACTGTCGCCAGTCAGTTCCTGCGCATTAACGATTTCGTTCAGGCTCTTCGGTTCGGTGGTCTGGAGATACTTTAAGACTCCCGGGTGGATTTCAACGCTGGAGTCACCTTTCCTCCAGTAGTTTCCCATTTCGGCCATCCCCTCGCTGTACCAGACCGGTCCGGTGGTTCCGAAGGTCTGGGCACAATACGCGTGGACGGCCTCGTGCTGGGGCGTCCCCCGATCGGCGACCGCGTAGACCTTGGCGTTGGCGTCAAAACGGTTTCCGATCGTGATCGTTTGCGTCAGCGTGACTCCGGCACCTTCACGAACTTTGGCGAGTCCTTCGGGGGGCATGGCGTCGCGCGGCCAGTTCGTGATGTCTTCGACGACAAAGCATTCGATCGTCTTGGCGTTGCGGCGGCCCCAGTAGGTGGAGATCAGCCCGAGCATCGTTTCCAGCCGTTCGAGCAGGTCTTTGGCTTCCTCTTCGGAGAGGTCGGTATGGACGATGAAGTTGCGAGAGGTGTAGGTCTTGGGGGGTGAGACCGAGTCGGGTTTGGTCTCCGTCTGGGAGCTTGCGAATTGAGCATTCAAACAAGTCCAGACCAGCACGACCGAAATCAATCTGCGCAGCGAAAGTCCCATGGTGAGATCCTCGAACGAACCTGACTCAAATTATCTTTGATTCCATGATCATCAATTCACCAGGAAGAGGCAACACTAGTTCAACCAGAAAACGAAGATCGACTCCGAGCCTTGAGCTTCCTCCGATTTTTCCATCTATTCTGCTCTGCATTGAAAAAGGCTCTCCGCTGAAGTTCAGCGGAGAGCCTTCGGTTATCGAGTACTCCTCAACCAGTTTGAGGGAGCGTTATCGCCGCAAAACGTACAACTCGGGGTCGTCGATGATCCATTTGGTGGACCAGGTGCGGCCGTCGTCGAGGTTCACGATGTTGAAGAAGAACGTGTTCAGGTAGTCCGCCTTCGAACCGTACGGCTGCTGTGACGTGAGATAATCCTCGCGGCGCAGGTTTTCCACGCCCGGACGAGCATAGTAGTGGACGTAGCCGTCGCCGGTGACCGACATGCCGAGCGTCCACCAGCCCGGTTCCATCGCGGGGCCGGTGATTTCGTGTCCGTTGATGTCCCCCCGGATCAGGAGTACGGCGGAGTCTTTTTCGGCACCGATGTCTTCCTTGCGGTTAAACTGGATGAAGAAGCCGGGCCAGTAGTTTTCGTATTTTCGCTCGAAGCTTTCGACCGTCCGCTTGTTGCGGAACAGTCCGACCTTCTTTTCGACTTTGCCTTTTCCCCAACCGGAGCATTCGATCCGGAACCCGAAGTGGCTGCCGGTCCGCTCTTCCCATTCGTCGAAGGGAGGAAGATACACGCGGGTGACGACCGAGGGATTCCAGGCGGTCTGGATTTGTCCGGCGATCATCCCTTTGACGTTCACGATGACATCGTCCTGTTGCATGATGCCGCTGGGACGTCCCGGGATTCCGGTGTCGCGAGACTGCATCAGGAGCGCGCCATTGCTGCCCGGAATTCCTCCCGGAGGAGTCGGAACCCGCTTCATCACGTCGGGTGTTCCGCGATAGGTGCTTTCGAGAATGCGGTTGTTGTTCGAGGTTCCCGAAGGACCGCGAACTTCTCCGTCGATGTTTTTGCTCGACTTGGGAAGTTGCAGATCGAACGACCAGTTTTCGTCTTCGAAATCGTCGCTCACGTCCCATTTCTGGCCCGTACCGGGAACGATTCCCTGCGCGGCGGCGGTCTTCACTCCGCTGCCGATGAGGGCCACACCCAGCAGCAGGGCAAGCGGCCTCAACCATGTGTGTCTGGAAATCAACATCCTTGTTTTTCCTTGTTCTGTGAGCCTGCCGGAGTCAGTCGAGAAGGTGTGCGACACTCTCCTCTGCGAACCCGGCACGCCGATCCCTTGTCCGAACGATCTCACGCAAATGCGCGATTCGTATGATCTGTACCGTGAATTGCAGTCAACACTACCCTCAAGATCGGAATAATCGCCCCGTCAGATTCATTAAAACCGGAGGAGTAATCGGTCCGAACGGTATGTTCCGCCACTAGAATTCCCCGAACCGCTACAACCGTCACAGTTTGACGGACCGAGAGTGCTCGAAGTTTTTCCCGCGTTCCGCGTTACGAGTTCGGCTTTCTCCGCGAGGGTGGCAAGCGAAACCGTTCTCCGCCATAATCCTTGCGCAGATTTAAGCAGGACGGACTTGGAAGTCCATCCTGCGATTTGAATTATCCGCATTTGCAAGAGAGTTCACGATCATGCCCAGTTGCGTATTGGCTTACTCCGGTGGGTTGGATACCTCGGTCATCCTCGGTTGGCTGCAGGACGAAGGTTACGACGTCCATTGCGTTTACGTCGATCTGGGTCAGCCTTGCGAAGACCGCGACGCGATCATGCAGAAAGCCCACAATCACGGGGCCGTGTCGGCCCGGCTGATCGACGCCCAGGACGAACTGTGCCGCGAGTATGCGTTCCCGGTCCTGAAATGGTGGGCGAAGTACGAAGGGTTGTATCTGCTGGGTACTTCGATCGCGCGGCCTTTGATCTCGAAAATCTGCCTGCAGGTCGCCCGCGAAGTGGGAGCCGAGGCCTACGCGCACGGGGCGACCGGCAAAGGGAACGATCA
>DATKCB010000280.1:0-7721 GCA_035513495.1 Planctomycetaceae bacterium
CGGATGTCGAAGATCGGGACGAGGTTCGGGTGCTTGAGGTTCAGGCACTGCCGGACTCCGCGGAGTTCGATCTCGAGGTTCTCGCGGAGCAGTTTCAGAGCGACTTCTTTACCCGCATCGCTGACGGCGTAATACACTTCGCCAAACCCGCCTTTGTTGATGGCGCGCTTGATCGTGTAGCCTTCCAGCGGTTTCGATTCCGGTTCATAGCTGAACTTCATGGTTCTTCGTTCCCGCTCGCAAGCGACAGGCTCGAGAGACTGTGTGGTGATCGATGTCATCATGCTATCAATTCAACAATATCCATGTAGGACGGGCTTGTAGCCCGTCCGAGAAAACTCTCGACCGTTCCGGACGGGCTACAAGCCCGTCCTACAGCTCTGTTTTTCGAGGTTTCATTCTCCTGCTCTACTAACGCATTTGTTTTGTGTTCGGATCAAATTCATTTGGAACTCTCTTCCAGACGAAACCGGAAATCGGGTCCAGTGACGATGTTCCCCAGATCGAGCCGGGCCGCTCCCGCGACGGGAACTCCGTCAATCGACCAGTCGGTGCGGCAGCGGGCGTACAGATCGCCCTCCTGCTGAAACAGCACCAGGTTCGCTCCCCATCTCGGACACGTAATGTGGTTTCCGCTCCCCGGACCGATCAGACACGTTTCCGACATCAGCACGACCCCGTCGATCCGTTCCGCCGGACGATGTCCGGTGAGGAAATCGAGTCGGGCGGACGACGACAACGGACTCGGCAGCGAAAACTTCAGTTGAACGCACGGGATCAGATTGATTTCATATCCGTCCTGCAACAGGCTCCGTTTCTGCACTTCACGCTGATTGATTTTTGTCGTTCCCAGCGGGTTCAGCCAGTAATCTTCTCCCTCCCGTTCAATCGCTGCATGTTCCCGTTTGATTCCCGACTGCAAGCGGAAGTCCGCCAGCAGTCCGTCGCTCCGTTCGGCCCCGATCGTCAATCGATCCTCGAGAAACAGCAGAAACGCTCCCACTCCGTCGATCCAAAGTTTGTAGTTGACTGGCATCCTGGACTCTCCGACGGCTTTTCCCGGTTCCCGCATGCGCCTCTTAGAGTGTATCGTGTTTTCGAGTTCCGATGCGATCATCTCACGTTTCCCTCTTCAAACCGTTTCCATCTTTTCTGCAACTCAACCGGCGAGAAGCGTCGGACTTCTTTTCCGAAGTCCGACGCATTCCCGTGATAGCGGCTGAGAAGAATCGTCGAGGCGAGGCAACTTACTCGTCGATACTTCGCAAGACCACAGATTTGTCGGCTTCGGTTCCAGAATCTGCCGTCGCTTCGCGTCCGAGGTAACCCCGGATTTCAGCAGACAGGTTTTCCGGCACCGGCCGCACGTCTTCGGTCGGGATCAGATCGACGAACTTGCTCTCGACATCGAGCATCCGTTCCCGCACGTCCAGGGTCTTGTTCAAGTCCCGGATCGCCTGCTTGGTCTGGGCCAGTTTCGAATCATCGAAGTTCAGTTCGCTGATCGTACTTTGAGCCTGGATCGATTGCAGTCGGGCGTCCAGTTCGGCCACCTTCACTTCGAGGTCCTGCTTCTGAGTCAGCATCTCGTCGAGTTTCTTCTGGTTCGACTTGAGTGCCTTGTCGCGGGCTTTCAGAATCTTGCGATCCCGTTCGAGCGCCTCTTTGGCCACCTTGAACTTTTCGAAGCGGTACGCCAGGTCGCGCTGCACTTCTTCGTTCGTATAGCTGTGATTCGCGTAGGTGATGTTTTTCACGCCGCTGTCGACGTCGTGGGTCATCGAGAGCAGGATTTTCTCCTGATCGGCCAGACCGTCTGCACGAGCGACAATCTGCTCGTTCAGATGTTCGATATCGACCTGCTGCTCGGCGATCACGTGCATGCACTGACGAATCTCGGGTGCGAGGTGATCGACCATGTCTTTGATCCGCTGCACTTCGAACTCGGGCGGCACTTCGTTCTTGACGGCCTTCCGGACCGACTCACCCGCCGTTTTCACATAGCTGCCCGCGTCCCGTCCGAAAATCAGGATCGGAATCAACAGAGCCAGCCCCACTCCCAATAATGCTTTCTTAATCATCGCGATTCTCCTTTGCCTTTATGGTGTGCCTCAAAGCGGGACATTCCCACCTCTCACACAGCAATTCGCTGACAAAGAAAGAATCTTGACGAAATCTCGCAAGAATTTTCAGTCTGGGCGGCTAGATATTCCACAAGTCTAATATTTCCAAAGACTTGCGATTTCGACCGTGGAGCAGGTTTGTAACCTGCCCCACGAGCTCAAACCAACTCCACCAGTGGCCGCGCGTGGTCTTCCACCAGGAATTGCGGACGACCATTCAGATCCGTGATCGTCGTGGATCGGGTATCGATCCCCAGATGGTGATACAGCGTCGCGAACAGTTCGGGAAACGTCACCGGGCGGGAGGCCGCTTCGGCGGCGTGGTGGTCGGACGAGCCGATCACCTGTCCGTGCTTCATCCCGCCGCCGGCCAGCAGTGCGCTGTTGAGCTGCGGCCAGTGGTCGCGGCCGACCTGTTGGCTGATCACGGGAGTCCGGCCGAACTCGCCCCACACGGCCACCATCACGTCCTGGTCGAGTCCCCGTTCGTGCAGGTCTCCGATCAGCGCACTCAGGCACTGGTCGAAAATCGGAAAGTCTTCTTCCTCACGTTTGAAGATCGTGTTGTACGAACCACCGTGCCAGTCCCACTTGCTGTAGTTCAGCGTCACGACTCGCGCACCCGCTTCGATCAACCGCCGGGCCGCCAGCATGCTTTGCGGAACGCGCGGAGCACCGTTGCCGTCGATCTTCTTCGTCGGATCACCCGTGCCGTATCGCTCGACAATCTTCGGGTCTTCCTTGGACAAATCGAGCGCCTCCGCCAGTTGCGACGAAGTCAAAATCCCCATCGCCTGTTCGGTAAACGCGTCGATGCCGGTCATCATGCCGCTCGTATCGACATCGGTCCGGAACCGGTCGATCCCCGCCAGGAGCGACTTGCGGTCGGCGAGACGATCGAGCGTGATCCCATTGAGAACCATATCGTCCTTCGTCGGACCGAGCGGTTGAAACGGCGTGTACGCGGGACCGAGAAACCCGGGCCCCGGTTCGTTGTACGGTCCGTGAGTGCAGGGATAACACAAACTGATGAACGGAGGCGTCTCCCGCTTGAACGGTCCCTGAACCTTCGCAACCGCCGAACCGAACTGCGGCCAGCCCCCCGATGGTTTCGGCTTTCGCGGATGGTGTCCGTTAAAACATTGAATCGCATCGTGTCCCGCCTGCGAACCGACCAGCGACCGGACGATCGTGTACTTGTCCGCCAGCTTCGCCAGCCGGGTCAACGCTTCGCAGATCTCGACCCCCGGCACGTTCGTCTCAATCGGCCGCCACGGACCGGCGATCTCCTTGGGAGCTTCCGGTTTGAGGTCCCACATATCCTGATGCGGAGCACCACCGACCAGATAAATCAGAATCACCGACTTCGGCGAATGGCGAACCCCGGCTTCCGTCTCAGCCTTCAGCAACCCCGGCAACGAAAGTCCGGCAGCCCCGAGTCCCCCGATCTGCAAAAAAGCCCGCCGCGACACCCCGTCGCAAAACTCCGATCCCGACCCAGGCCGCCCCAGTAGATTCAGCATGTTTTCGATTTCTGTTGGAGAAGAAACGCTGTTTTGAGCCTTCTGATCGTATCAAAGGATGCTTGCGCGTGCGAGAGGAAAATTGGGGAATCAAATCGGTTTTAACAGGAGGTAACGGAGTAAACTGAGAGGGTACTTGGTCCGTTCTCTCTGTTTCCTCCTGTTCAATCATCATTGAATTGAGAAATCTTTTGCTTTGGCAGCTCATCCAGTTGATGATATAGCAATTCGCGTCAAAAACTGAGGATGTGACCCCTTGTGTGGTAATCATCGACTCGCAGATTGGAGTATCGGAATGAAACGTCTGCTCATCGTATCGCTCTGCGTTCTTGTGTCGTTGTGGAACACGACAAATCGTGCTCAAGCCGAAATCCCGCTGGTTTCGTTTCTCGTGACCGCAAACGAGAAAGCAGAATATGGTCGAATCTATCCCATCGTGAATTACTTGAACCGTTACGATAACGAATTACAGGTTGAGTTTGCCCTCGGATCGAAGCAGGGTGTGTCGGTCACGATCCGCCTGCGGTCGGATGTCAAAGTAATGCCATACGCCGAAATTATAAAAGCGATAGAAGCCCGGAATTCATCGGCGCAACTGGCTTTCAGTTCGGAGAACTTGGACCGATTAACTCAGGAACTCAAAGAAGCAGGCGCAGCAGATGTGACAATTGAAAAAGTGGAGCTCTTCCCTTCGACTCCGTTCACCGTTGAGGAATTCGAAAAACTACGCAAACAGCAGAAACTGGTGATTGTCGTCTGCCGAGCGGATTGGAATATACTCTCCCTGAAGATGGACAAGGAAATCTTCGAGAACACCGAGGTCATTCGAGCGGTGAAACAATCGAAGGCAACCATCATGGTGATTGATTGGACCGAACGAGCGACCGAATCGGTCGATGTTTTCATCAAGAAACACAACTTGTCCGTTCCGAACTTTCTCGTATTTCAACCGAGCAAGGATTCCCCGAAATCTCTCGAGGGCCCCTTGACTGCAAAGGAATTTCTCGAAGTTATCGGAGTGAACGATTGATACAGCAGATCGTTTTACTATTTATTCACGTTGCGAATCTCCTCAACCACAATTCTTGTGGACTGTAATACGAACGACGTGATACGATTGAATCATGTCAGTCACCAGCTACCTCGATCGTTTCCTCGACTCTGTGACCGCCGCCTTCACCCCGGAGATGGCGCAGGCTGTCGTCGGACTCCGCGCTGATGCTGAGATGCAGGACCGCATCGAAATCCTCCGCGCCAAAGCCAACGAGGGACGCTGACTCCCAATGAGGAGGCCGAGTACAAGGAGTTCGTCGAAGCCGTCGACATCATCTCGATCATCCAGTCCAAAGCTCGCAAATATCTGGCGAAGTCAATGGAATAAACGAAGTCGCATCATGATTTCTGATCACACAAATCCAGACGCACGGTCAGAAGAAATCGATATCTCGATCGCGAGATTGAACTCGCACCGTTTTGTTTTCTGTCTTATCGGCTGGTGCTTCGGAACTTTTCTGTACACTTTGTGGTTCGCATTTGAAGGAGTTTTCCCGGAATCTTCAAAAGCGATTCTTCAGACTGTCGAAACAGTTTTTCCGGCATCATCGAACGAAATCCTTGGGTATCTCTTCTTCCTCGGACCACCGCTAATCACATTCATCTTTTCTTTCGCCGCACCAATTCACGCAGCGACGAAATACCTGGTGTTCTTCGGGTCTTTGTTACTTATGCATATGCAAATCGTGTATTGGGCTTTTTCAAGCCCAGATGCACATTGGGTGAATTAATTGCTCAGTCTTCAACACGGTAGGCTGGATTCTGCGTAGACTGCTCAACATTTCTCCCTTCTCTCCGTTCCCTCCTGTTCAATCTCACTGATCGACGTTCGCAGTGGGATCGGATAAAATCGCGGTCATGACCCCACACCCCGCCCAACGATTTTCAGTTGCCTCTGCGATTCAAAAGGGAGTGCCGCTCAAAGATCTCATGGACCGGCCGCTCGTCAAGCTGATCGCTGAGTCCCTGGCCGATGTTGTCCCCGGCTTTGACGTGAAACAGTTTCAGTCTCGTGCGTTGCGAGGTTTGAAAAACCTCGAATTGAAGGAACGCGCGTTGCACATCGCCCGCGCGATGGCCGAGCAGCTTCCTTCCGAATTCGACGAGACGGCACCGCTGTTGATCCAGACGTTCGGTCCGCCGCTTGTCTCCACCGCAGACAACGGACTGGCTCCGTTCTTCTATTTTCCGCACGCTCATCTGATCGCTGTCTATGGTGTGTCCCGTTTCGACGCCGGGATGCGGGCGAATTATGAAATCACCCAACGATTCACGGCGGAGTTCAGTATTCGGCCGTTTCTGGTCGAGCACCGCGCGAAATGTCTGAAGACGTTGACGCGCTGGACGCGCGACCCCAGCCCGCACGTCCGCCGTCTCGTCAGTGAAGGGACGCGGCCTCGGCTCCCCTGGGCGATGCGGCTCCGCGAGTTTCAGGAGAATCCCCAATTCACGCTCCCCCTGCTGGAGAAACTCAAAGACGACCCCGAGCTGTACGTCCGCCGCTCCGTCGCCAATCATCTCGGTGACATCGCCAAGGATCACCCGCAGGTCGCGTTCGACGTCTGCCGGAAATGGCTGGAAGAAATCGCAACATCGGACGATCCATCACAAGCCCGGAACCGCCGCTGGATCGTCCGGCACGCCCTGCGGCATCCCGCGAAGAAAGGGGAACCCCGAGCAGTCGCACTTCGGAAAGCGGCTGCCGATCCGGTTTTTACAGGAGGGAACAGAGGAAACTGAGAGTATATAATCTCCGTTCTTACCGTTTCCTCCTGTTCCATCAGACAATTCACTCATGTTAGTTCTATCGCGAGAAATCGGACAATCGATCGTCATCGAAGACGTACTCCTTACGCTTCTGCGAATCGATGAAGAGTATGTGGAGTTTTCTCTGACGAAACTGACCGGTGGGAAACCGAAAATCGTGACGCTACCTCATCGGGAGCAGATCGAGATCTGCTACGAAGTGCAGGTTGCGTTGATCCAGATCAAAGGATCCAGGGCACGATTCGGATTCGAGTACCCTCCGGAAGTAGAAATCACACGTCACGAATTCCTGGAGTAATCGCGGTCGTTTTAACCACGGATTACGCGGATTTCACCGATAAAAATTGTTGGCAGTTCGTCATGAAGTATAGAAATCGATCGAATTTCGATCGCAAATATCCGTGCCCATCAGTGCAATCCGTGGTGAAAACTCTGCGTCCCTGCGCCACCGCGCGAGTCCCCGGTCGATTTGATCCCGGTCTTGTTGCGCAACAAACTCCCCTCTGGTAGAGGAGCAGAATCAAAACGGAACTCCGAACGCGGAAGTCAAATGTCAAAAACCCAATGACAAAGAACGGGTTTAAGGTGGAAGGTTCAAGGTTCAAAGTGGATCAGAGGCTGAATCTCTCTCTCGTCGCTACTTCCTAGATCCTAACTCCTACTTCCTCGCGGCTCCGCCGCGCAACGTCGAATGATGAAACAAGCCGAAATCCAGAATTTTTCCCGAACTACTTTAAAATCGATCAAAACTCCCGGGTTTCGCTCGAACTTGTGAACTTGTGAAGTTTTGATCTTACAAAAATCCCACCTTTGAAAGTTATTGGACTTACGTCAAAAAATCGACCCGAGGTGTGAAACAAACGGAGGGGGGAAATCCCAGTGTCAAATTCCCAATGTCGAAGGAAAACCGAACTCAGAAATTTGAACACAGGCTCCCTTTGCGCGTCTTTGCGTCTTACCGCCTTTGCGTCAAAAGCGAGCTGCCGCGCAACATCGAACTATGAAACAAACAGCGATTCGAAAATTTTTCGCGAATATTCGACCGACCACAAGATGTTGTGGACTGCGAATTCGCAAACCACAAGATGTGCCAACTTGACAAGTTGACAACTTGACATCCTCCAAAAACCTCAAGTTCGAAACTTTAAGGAGTTACGTCAAAAAAACGACCCGAGGTGTGAAACAAGCGACGAAGGAATGTCAAATGTCAAAAACCCAATGTCGAAGGAAAAGGTTCAAGGTCGAATGTTCAAGG
>DATKCB010000281.1:0-6713 GCA_035513495.1 Planctomycetaceae bacterium
CAACCAGTCCCCCGGGAAATGTGAAACAAGCTTTGCGATGCAAAGTGTCATCAATTTGATGGCGCGCGGTCTTCACAATCGGCCATTTTCGATCGTTTTGCCCGAGGTTTTCTGAAGTTGACAACTTGACAACTTGACATCCTGAAATTTGTCAACTTCGGCCGACCGTGAAACAAAATACCCCCTGTTCTTTGAAAATCTGTATCAATTTGACTACACCCTCCCCGCCGCGGGAGTCGGGAGGTTTGTCGCGAGCGCGCAACATTTCGCCACTGGAGCGTGTGAAAACTCAGAAGAATTTCGAGAAGCGGCTTCGTTCACGAGATGACTGACCGGGAGCTTGATTAGTCGCTCTGCCTTCTGAGGAACTGGAAAATCTCATCTCGCGCTGAGGCGCAGTGACGCAGAGGAGAACGGCCATGAACTCATGCCTTATTTTCCGATGCAGAACTTGTTGAAGATGCGGTCGAGAATGTCGTCGGTGTGGACGACTCCCAAGATTTTTCCCAGTCCGTCGAGAGCCTGCCGGAGGTCCATCGCGATCAGCTCCTCTCCGGCACCCGAGCGGGACGCCTCCAGGGCGTGATCGAGCGAACGGATCGTCTCGTCCAGCGATTCTGCGCAGCGAGCCGAGGTTAGTCCGATCATCTGACGCTGACCGGCACTTGATTCCGAAAGCTGCTGCACGATGAGTCGCTTCAGCTCGGCGAGTCCTGCTCCGGTGTGCGCCGACAAGGCGAGCGTTGCGGGAGGAACCGCGCTCGCGAACGATAAATCTGACTTCGTCCGCAGCCGGTGGAACTGGCGGCCGGCGTCGCGGCATTCGATCATTCGCCGTTCGTCTTCAGCTTGACTCGATTCTTCCAGATCGGAAGCCGTACACCAGAGCACGAGATCGGCCTGACGGATTTGCGTTTCGCGAAATTTTTGTGCGGATTGCATCGCGCGATCGTCCGACTCTTCCCAACCGGCCGTGTCAGAAATCCGGACGGACATGTTGTCGAAGGAGCACGAGAGCGTGAGGTAGTCTCGCGTCGTGCCGGGAATTTCCGAAACGATCGCCGCTTCCCGCTGGGCGAGCGCGTTGAGCAGCGTCGACTTTCCCGCGTTTGGCAAGCCGGCCAGAACCACGCGCGATTCGTGGTCCGAGCGCAGCCGCGTCTGCGATTGAGTTTTTAAGGTGCTCAAGAATTCGCGGCCCTGTTCCAGCCGAGTGACGAGTTCTTCGGCAGCGACGAACTGGATGTCTTCCTCGGCGAAGTCGAGACCCGCCTCGAGATCGGACAGCAGTTCGAGCAGGTCGTGGCGGAGATCGAACAGCTTTCCGGACAATCCACCGCCGAGTTGTTCGAGCGCCGTTTGCAATTCCGCCTCGGCGGAAGCATCGATCACGCCCAGAACCGCCTCGGCTCGCACGAGATCGATCCGGCCGTTCAGAAAAGCCCGCAATGTGAATTCGCCCGGTGCCGCCAGGCGGATTCCGGCATCGCGGAGGAGATCGAGGATTCGTTCGAGCAGAGGTTGGGAACCGAACGTGTGGATTTCGGCCATCGGCTGCCCCGTGTAACTGCGACGCGTCGGCCACAGTCCGATTTCGACGTCGATCGTCAGGCCGTCTGCCAGTTGAAATCGGCCGCGATGCAGTCCTGCTCGACGGGTGGAATTCCATGCGGAAGGATCGAGCGGAGAGAAATATCTCTCCAGCGAGGCTTTCAGAGCGGATCCCGAAACGCGAACGATCCCCCGCGCGGCGGAACCCGGTGCTGAGGCAATCGCGGCGATCGGTTCATCCAGTTCGAGCGGCATGAGTCTCTCCGAATGAATTGCACCCGCTGCGTTTACTTTTTGGCCGGTGCGGTCGCAGGTTGCGGAGGAGCATCCGTCTTGTACACGTCGAGCATCTTGCGTTCTCCGATTCCCCACAAACTCGAGGCGATGAAATAAATGCAGAGACCTGCGGGAACGTGATAAAACAGGAATCCCATCACGACCATCATGACCTTCATCATTTTCTGCTGCATCACCTGCTCCTCGGAGGTCGGGGGCGGCATGAACATTTTCTGTTGAACGATGAACAGTACGATGGTGAGAATCGGCAGCAGATTAAAGTCCCGTCCCAGGAAGGGGAGCGCAAACGGTAGTTGGAACAGCGCGTCGGGCGCCGCCAGATTGTTCGCCCACAAGAACGGAGCCAGGCGGAGATCGACCGAGGTACTGAGCGCGGTATAGAGGCTGATGAAAATCGGAAGTTGCAGAACCAGCGGCAGGCACCCGGCCAGCGGATTGTAGTTATGCTTGCGAAAAAGCTCCATCTGCGCCCGCGCCATTTTTTCCTTGTCTTTCCCGTATTTCTTTTTCAGCTCCATCAACTTGGGTTGCAGTTCTTTCATCTTCTGCGCGCCGATCACCTGTTTTTTCGAGAGAGGAAACAGGCAACCGCGGACGATCATCGTCAGGATGATGATGGCGATCCAGTACGGGAAACCGATGCCGTTGAGTCCGTTCAGGATCCAGAGCATGACGCCCGCCAGAGCGCCCATCGTTCCGTAGTTGAGCAGCGATCCGGCTTCGAGGGGGTCGAGCAATTCTTCTCGCTTCGGTCCGACAAACAGTTTGAACGAATGAGTCAGCCGGTCGGCGGGCTGTCCCCCTTCCAACTCGGTTCCGCCGGCTTGAAGTTCGAGTTTGCGCGAGCCGAACACAAGGGAGATGTCGCTGTGATTGGCATCGCGTTCTCGACGCGCGAGCACCGGCTTCACGAACGCGATCTGCTGATCGGTCGACTGGTCGGTGTCCGGCACGAGCAAAGCCGAGAAATACTGAAGATCGATCCCCATGTAACGAAACGGACTCGTCCAGGATTCCTGAGGGTTCTCATCGACCATTTCGACGAGACCGGCAGCCGTGAGAACCGTTCCGCGAACCGCTCCAGTCGGTTCGATAAAACCCATCGCAATGTCCCGGTACTTGTGCGTGTTAGCCTTGTTTTCGAGAGGGAGTCCCACCGGACCTTGTAATAAATAAACCGCCTGTTGGGGTTGGTCGGTCAGATTGCGGATCGCGATCTCGAGTTGGAGTTCGTACGACGAAACCTCACTCGTGCGTGCGTCGACGAGGTCGTCACCCTTTTTGGTCGAGGGTTCCAGCCGGTATGTTTTCAGAACTTCCAGGCCCAGATCCTGGAAAATGCACCGGAACGTTACCCCTTTCAAAAGCTTCGGATGATCGGGATCGGACTCGATCAGTTCCCGGCCTTGCTTGTCTCGCGCGACGTCCCACGTCACCAGCGCGCCGCTCAACGACTGCACAGGGTCCTTGGGTTGCTCGGAGAGAAAGGCCGTCGCGAGTGAAGGGGCGACCCCCTCGACGGGGTTGAGCAAGTAAAGCTGATGCTTGGGATTCTCCAGATCTTTGTAACGGAGATCGCTCAGCGCGATCGCACTGACGCCACTCCCCTCGGTCGTCAGTTCGACTTCCATGAAGTAACCGGTTTCGGGATCGAGACTCCCCAACTTGAACGATCGAATCACGTTCTTGGCGGGATCCCAATCGGCCACCAGCGGCTTGTTCTTCTCGATTTCCGGAAGAGGTTCTTCCGCCTTGAGGGGAGCTTCCGCCCGGTTCTGTTCTGGGTTTTCCTGTCCGGCGTTAGCTTCCGGTTGAGGCTTCCCTGCGGCCTGGGCGCCGGGTTCATTCGGCGCTTTGGGATCTCCGTTCGGTGCGGGATCTTCGTTCTGCGCGACGTCCCGGTCCGGAGCGGGAGGAGGCGGGAACCAGACCGGTGCCACAAAGTTCGTCCAGACGATCAGAATTCCCATCGAAAGAACGAAGAAAAGCAGAAAACGCTGTTTTTCCATCGTTAACGACCGTCTCTTAAGCGATCGCCGAGAAAGTTATCGAGATCCGGGATGTCGTAGATTTTCGCGGCGGTCTTTTCGAAGTCGTACTCCACTCGTTTGAAGATCACTTCATCTCCGTCGAGCACGACGTATGAGGAGCGGGGATCTCCGTTGCGGGGCTGGCCGACCGATCCGACGTTGATCATCACTTTCTGGTCGGTCAGCTTGTAACGGAAATCGATGTCTTCGGGAGCGAGAAACGTCATATCCTCGCGGAAGACTCCGGGGATGTGGGTATGTCCCTGGAAACAATACTTCTCGATCAGCGAAAAGATCTTTTCCATCTTTCGCGAATTATAAATATCCTCGGGAAAGACGTACTCGTTGAGCGGATTTCGCGCCGATCCGTGAACGAACATGAATTCGTTTTCCCGGATAATTCGCGGCAATTCCCCGAGAAACTCCCACAGCTTTTCGGCATCGGCGGCGTTCCCTTGTTCTAGCCTTTTTCGCGTCCAGAAAATCGCACGCTCGGCTCCGGGATTGAAACCTTCCGGATCGAACAGCGACGCCTGATCGTGATTTCCCAGAATGCAGGCGTCGCACTCCATCGCAAGTTTGATGCATTCGCCCGGATTCGGTCCGTAGCCGATCACATCTCCCAGGCAATAAATCTCTTTGATTCCCTGGGATTTGATGTCGGCTAAAACAGCTTCGAACGCTTCGAGATTGCCGTGAATGTCGCTGATCAGTGCTCTCAAAGGGAGTTGTCTCCTGCAGAAAAGGTGGAGTTCACCTCGATTTATTCACTTTCAAACCATGATTGTGGGCCACCCCGCACAATGGGTCAAGTAATCGGGCAGTTTCTGGACACTCTTTTCGGGAACGGAATCCAAATTCCGTCGGATGACTCAGATTATCGCGATTCCGGCGAGAATCTCGAATAATCTGACCAATGACTTTGATGACACATTGACGCAACATTTGACGGAACGCCGTCACACAATCATTGATGATGCCGAAGACGATCGAACTGCGAGAACTTTTCTGTATTCCGATGAAGCCGGGAGCGTTTTGAATCGTGCCTCTGCGGTCTCGTTCGGTGCCGGGATTGCACCACTAATCCCTACAATCCGTAAACCCAACGGAATGTTGACTTTCTGCAACGTCGGACAGAACAACTTGTTGCCGAAATAAGACATAACGGTTAGTTTTTCCCGGATCGGCAATCCTTCGCAGGATCGTCCGAATCGACACTCTGAAGGATCACGGAGATCGCAGATCGTTCGCGGTTGGGACACCATTCCCGCAACTTCGCATCTCAGGGAGATCAGCTCGACTGTCGATGGCATTCGTACAAGGGAGAAACGGCACCATGAAGGTACAACGGGATGATGCGCTGCTCATCGTCGATGACGATCTCGATCCGCGGGAGGCACTGACAGACTCCTTGCGATCGTTCGGATATCGGGTCGAATCCGCGAGCGGTTACCGGGACGCCACGGCCAGACTGAAGGCGGAACGATTCGGCGCTTTGATCTCCGATGTCAATCTCGGTCACTCCGATGGGATCCAGTTGCTCCGCTGGGTGAAAGACCGATTTCCCGATCTGCCGGTCGTCATGCTGACGGGTTACGGAAATGTCGAGTCTGCCGTCGAGGCGATGAAACTCGGAGCGTCAGACTATCTGATGAAGCCGGTCATCGCCGACCAGTTGCACAAGACGATTCGTGAACTGTTGATCGCAAGACGCCGGTCGTCTCACGAACGCATCGCCCGCCATGCCGAATCGCTCGAACGGGACCGATGTTCGCAGATGATCGGTCGCGACGCAAAGATGCTTCGTCTCCGCGAAACAATCGAACGAGTGGCTGATTCCCAAGTGACGACGTTGATTCTCGGTGAGAGCGGAACCGGGAAAACCATGACTGCCCGGACAATACATCAACTCAGCCCCCGTCGCGACAACCCGTTCATCGAATTTTCTTGCGGTGCGTTGTCCGAAAACCTACTGGAATCCGAACTGTTCGGCCATGTGAGCGGAGCATTCACGGGAGCAGTGCAGGACCGGGAAGGGAAGTTTCGTCAGGCCGACGGAGGAACGCTGTTTCTGGATGAAATCGGAACCGCATCTCCCGCCTTGCAGGTCAAACTGCTGCGCGCAATCCAGGATCGGGAATTCGAACCGGTCGGAAGCAGTCAGACGCAACGGGTGGACGTCCGGCTGATTCTGGCCACCAATCACGACTTGGAAGATCTCGTCAAACAAGGCAAATTCCGAGAAGATTTGTACTTTCGCATCAACGTCGTATCGATCCGGCAACCGCCGCTTCGCGACCGCAAAGACGATATTCCGTTGCTGGTCGAAAACTACCTCCGGTATTTCAACATTCGACACAATCGAATCGTCGAGCAAATCGACGCAGAGGCGATGCACGCGATGATCGAGTACTCGTGGCCGGGGAACGTCCGCGAGCTGATGAACACCGTCGAACGGATGGTCGTCCTGTCGCGCGGAGTTCGAATCAGCCGTGACGATCTTCCCGATGCGATTCGAAATTCTCACGTTCAAAACGGAGACTCGACCTCCTCATCCCAGGGCCCTCTGAAAGCCGCACTCGCTCATCCCGAGCGGGATCTAATTGTCAAAGCACTCGACGAACACGATTGGAACCGCCAGGAGACCGCTCGATCTCTGGGAATCAACCGGACGACGCTCTACAAAAAAATGAAGAAGTACGGCATCTACTACGAACGCGAACATCATTTCGCGTAGGGGAAGTTTTTCGGTCAGGGATTCGCGGGCTTAGATCCTCGATTCAGATACAGTTTGACGTTGTGTGTATTCCGACCGCCCGCGAGAATGTCGATCCA
>DATKCB010000282.1:0-3168 GCA_035513495.1 Planctomycetaceae bacterium
AAGATGGGCTTCCAAGCCCGTCAACGATGATCTCTCGATGCTCGGACGGGCTTGGAAGCCCATCCTACTTCGCTCGGCTGAAGTATTACGAATATTCAAAATTGCGTTTGGAACGCACATCGGGTTACACTAAAATCAGCCGCGACCGACAGGGAGAGCTTACATATCTCCGGATAGTGATCCGGAATCCTTGCTAAGGGATTCAGAAAACCGCTCTTCGAACTTGCGCGGCTGTTTTTATGCGCGATCATCAATTCAACAAACTGTTCGACAAACTCGCGGCCGAGGAGCAACGCTTCCTGAACCGCGAATTTCTCGCCCCTGTCGTTTCCGGTGGAGAAGTTCGTTTGCGGATCGCGAACGTGATCTGCACGTTTCGAATCGAACCGCGATCTTTCACCGGTTGGGGCGTCTTTCGCCCGAAATCTCACTCGATCGCGGAACACGTTCGCGATGCCTCGCTGGGTGAACGCAGCCGGTATCTGGAACTCTTTCCGCAACTGCGGTTGATTCTGTGTCAGCGGAACGAAGCAGAGTGGTTGGCGCGACCCGCACACCAGGGGGATTCGCGATTTCAGATCGAAGGTCTCGTCCCGGTGCAGGCCGTCCAGGAAGCAGCCCAGTTCGACATCATTCTCGTTCGATTCGACGGAACAAACTTCTGGTTCGAAGACGTCGATTCGTCCCGATCACCAGCCACGGCCGATTGGCTGCGGGAACAACTCCGCGCCACCGTCGATCCGGCCGAATTGCACCGTCCCGGATTGACACCAGAACAACTGGAGGTTTATCGGCGCTGTTACGAGTTGAGCGAACAGGCCCGGATTCGGCGTGCCGAAGCGGAGCGAGAAGCCCGACGATTGACGACTCAAGGACGAATCGAATCCGCGCTCGAACACGGCGGCGCCGAATTCGTCGATTTCTACGAGGAATCCGACGTGTATCGAGTCCGATACCGAATCGACAATCAGCAACACGTTTCGGCCATCAGCAAGTCCGATTTGACGGTTCAGGTCGCCGGGATCTGTCTCGACGGACACGACCGGCAGTTCGACCTGACGAGTCTGGTCGGTGTCCTGAGAGAAGGACGTCGCGGCGGACAGCTCTATCGGATGGATCGGTGAATACGCACTTCGATGAATGCACTGCAAAACGAACATCTCGAACATTGCTGGTATCTGACGGGCCGAAAACAGGGACGCGTCTGGTATCTCCGACGGCATTCCGAACGAACCGGTCAGCCTCATCAAGTCGCGTTCGACGCGGGTGAGGTACTCCAGCGGGAAGAAACCAGGGGAGACGTCGTCGGTTTCCTGCACACGCATCCGAACATGCCCGCTCTCCCCTCCACTCGCGATCTGAAAACCATGCGTGCCTGGACGAGCTGTTTCGGAAAGCCGCTGTTGTGCCTGATCGAAGGAAGCGACGGCTTGCAGGGATACCTCTACGAAAATGACGAATCGGGCGGAATCAAACTCGACACCGTCGAAGCGTTTCCTCGCGGAATTCTGATCGGAGTCGAACATGCCGGGTAAATTCCATCACGAAGAAATCTACCGTGGTGCAGAGGTCTTGCAAAAACTGTCGGAGACCCGGCTGACGGTTTGCGGAGCGGGAGCGCTCGGGTCGAATCTGGTCGAAACGCTGCTGCGTCAGGGATTCGGCCGAATCAGGGTGATCGACAAGGATCGCGTGGAAGAACACAACGTCAACAACCAGATCTACGGGATTAACGAAGTCGGCAACTGGAAAGTCCAGGTGCTGCAAAGCAGAATGTTTCGATCTCTGAACGTCGAAGTCGAGGCGATCCGAGACGAACTGACTGAAAAAAATGTCAGCAAGCATCTTGCCGGGAGCGAGATCGTGGTCGATACCTTCGACAACACCGGGTCGCGGAAACTCGTGACCGAACATTGCCGCGAACAGTCGATTCCCTGCCTGCACGCCGGGTTGTCCGCCGATTACGGCGAGACAATCTGGAACGACGACTACCGGGTTCCCGAAGAGGGGGGACAGGATATCTGCGATTACCCGCTCGCCCGAAACCTCGTGCTGCTGACAGCCAGCGTCGCGGCGGAATCATTGATCCGATTCGCGATCGAGCGTCATCGCGAGAATTACTCGATCACACTGCGCGATTATTCGATCCGGTCGTTGGAACGCTGATTTCGTAGATCTCAGCTTGAGCTTACAGAACACGGTTTGCGATCCCTTGCCCTGCAACTTCAGTTTTCTTCGGTCAGGGTCAGCTCGTCGTCGTTCGGCTGTGGTTTGCTCGATGAAACCACCGTGACGATTTCGTCGAGGGTCGCCAAGCGGGTCGTCCCTTCTTCGAACCGGACCAGGATTTTCCGAGCGAGGATTTCCTGTGCCAGGACGCGTCCCTGACCTTCGCGTGTGATGACGGTCGCTCCGACGCGGGGGAGTTCTTTGCTGTATTCCCGATACGTGTCGTACTCGTAGCGCAAGCAGCACTTCAGACGGCCGCAGCGACCGGAGATCTTCGTCGGGTCGAGCGTCGCCTTTTGCATCTTCGCCATCTTCATCGAGACGGGCGGCATTTCCGTGAGATGCGTATTGCAACAGACCGGTTTTCCACAGTCTCCGTAATCGGCGAGCAGTTTGGCCTCGTCGCGGACGCCGATCTGACGCATTTCGATCCGGGTCTTAAACTCTTTGGCCAGCGCCTTGACGAGTTCCCGGAAATCGACCCGCTTTTCAGCCAGATAGTAAAAGATCACCCGCTCGCCGCCGAAAATGTGCTCGATATCGACGAGTTGCATCTGAAGCTTGTGCTCGGAGATCATTTTCTTGCAGTCGTCGAACTCGCGTCGCTCTTTGGATTCCAGTTCCTCGCGGGATTTGTAATCCTCGTCGCGCGCGGTGCGCAAAATCCTCCCCGCGGATTTCTCCGATCCCAGATAGGTGCGCGTCTTTTCGTCCGCAGGTAAGAGGATTTCACCCCATTCGATTCCGCGATCTGTGCGGACCAGAACATCCTGGTGGCGACGATACTCCTGATCGGATCGTCCGGAGAATTCTCCCACCACCCGCATCGTGCCATAGCGTACAATATATGCGTCGGACATGAACTTCCGTTAGACTGACAGAGATAAGTGTGACCAATTCGGTCACTGGCCGGGGTATTCCCGCCGAGAGATGCCTTTC
>DATKCB010000283.1:0-11760 GCA_035513495.1 Planctomycetaceae bacterium
CGACCTCTTTCAGATAGCGATCGTCGATGCAGATCAGGGCGGCGAGCTGCGCGCCGGCGGAATGGCCCATCACGAAAATCCGTTTCGGATCGCCTCCGTGTTTGGCGATGTTTTTGTGGACCCATCCCAAGGACATGGCGACGTCGCGCGTCAGAACGTCCATTTCCACATGCGGCAGCAGGCGGTAGTTGGTCGAGACGAACACGTATCCTCGTTCGGTGAACACTCGCGGCTTGAGCTGCACGCTCGTTTTGTCACCCGTCTGCCAGCCGCCACCGTGAATCCAGAAGACGACGGGGAGGTTTTTCGCGTCGTCGGGCGTGTAGATGTCGAGGACTTGCCGCTCGTGGGCGGGATCAGCGTAGGGAATGTCGGATTTGAGATTTTGCGCGTGCGCGACAGACGCGCACAACAGGATGGCGAGTGCGGTTTTCATAGGTTCCCTTTGAAAAGAGGCCGTGAGTGCGAAATCATGGATGCACCGAATACGGTAAACGATGCGGAACTCGAAAAAAATGATATTTTTTCGACTGAGGGTCGATTCAGCAATTGCCCGATCGACTAACGGGTATCCGATGTGTTTTAAATGGAACAAATCTGTCAAACTAATCGAGATCCTCCAAGCAGGAGTCACACGATGAAATACATTCTCTTGATGTACGCGGAAGAAGGTGTCTGGCCGCCGGAAGATCACCGGGTCGCCCTGCAGGAATCCATCGACATCTGTCATCAGCTTCATTCGAACGGGCAATATCTGGGAGCTTCGCCGCTGACGCCGCCGTCGGAAGCGGTCTGCGTGCGCGTCCGGGATGACAAACGCATCGTCTCGGACGGACCTTATGCGGAAACGAAAGAGCAGCTCGGGGGATACTTTCTGATCGATGTCGAGAATTTGGAAGAAGCGATTGCGATTGCCTCGCGCATTCCCGGGTCCTGGCGCGGGACCGCCGAGATCCGCCCGCTGATGGAAGTGACCGGTCTGCCCGAACTTAAATAATCCGTTTTTCATGCCGATCATCATGGGCGTGATCGTGTGGATCGCCTACGGACTCCGCAGACCGGAAGTATTTTCGCTGGCGATCGGATCGGCGGAGGCAGGCACGCTCCGCGAATCGGCACGGGAGGCGGAACAGAATTGACGAACGAAGATAAAATGCTCATCGCAAAAGGCTGGCAGCAAACCGCAAGAAGAAGCGGGAAGACGGTTTCGAACTTGACTGAGGTCGATGGAGGAATATGACTAGTCCAGCAAGGATTGAGGCACAACCCGCGATCAGGGCATCAATCGCGGCAGCAGGGAATTCAGAAACTTGGCTAGGCGGCGAGCGGCGGTCATCGCTTTTTCGCGGAGGTGCCACATGTCTTTGACGCTGCCGAATCGATTCCACATCGCTCCCAGTACGGCTCCCGCGCGCACCGAGCCGGATTCCCCCATCAGCGACAGGATTTCTTTCGGAAGGTCTTCGCTCAGGTCGTCGCTGATCGATCGGATCGCGAGAAATTTGGTGCCGGTCTCTTTGCAGATCTGGGCGACGGCAAGCGTTTCGAGATCGACTGAAAGTGCTTCGTGTTTCTCGCCCAGTTCCAGTTTGTCGTCGACTTTGAGGAGAATTTGATCGGCGGTGAGCAATCTCCCGACATGCAGACGTTTTTTGGGATCGGCTTCCATTTGCAGATCGACGCGAAGCGTATGTCCGTGCTGATCGACGATCGAGTCGGCCATCACGATGTCGGCGATCTGCATTTCCCGCTGCAACGCTCCGCCGAATCCGACCGACAGCACCCATTCGGGTGTATGCGCTTCGATCAGAGCTTGCGTCGCTTTGCGGGCCTTGGCGAAGCCTACGGCTTTCTGCACGATGACGATCTTCAGTTTGTCGCCGAGGACGCCTCCGATGAACTTGAATTTTCCTCCGGTGTAGGAACGCTGCCGTTCGAGCAGTGAGAGGAACGGTCCGATCTCGATCGGAAGCGCCGTGACGATGCCGATGTCCGCGTGAGCGTGATTGACCTGCTCTTCGGGAGGAGTTTCATCAGTCATGCGTTGGCTTTCGAGGAGCCGGTAACCGCCGAGGCGTGCAGAACTTCGAATTCCTTCATGGTCTCGATCAGATGAGTGACCCCCGCTTCGGGAAACGCGTTATAAATGCTGGCCCGCATGCCTCCGACGCTGCGATGTCCTTTCAGTCCGTCGAGTTTGCGCTCCGTGGCGAACGCGATGAATTTCTGATCGAGTTCGGAATCGCCCGTCACGAACGTGACGTTCATCCGGGAACGGGAAGCGGGATCGGCGGTGGGCCGGAAAAGTTCGCTCCGATCGAGATACTCGTAGAGCATCTGTGCCTTGCGTTCGTTGGCTTTCTGGACACCCGCAAGTCCTCCCTGATCCAGAATCCACTGAAAGATCAGTTTCATCAGATACACTCCGAACGTCGGAGGCGTGTTGTAACACGAATCCGCTTTCGCGTGCACGCGATACTGGAACATCGTGGGAATGTCGCGCGCACCCCGTTCCACGAGATCGTCGCGGATGATGACGAGCGTCACGCCGCTGGGGCCGAGATTTTTTTGTGCTCCGGCATAGATCAGGGCGTACTTCGAGACGTCCAGCTCCCGGGAAAAAATGTCGCTGCTCGCGTCGCAGATCAGCGGTGCATTTCCGGGAGGAGTTGGCTCGGTCGAGAACTGCGTCCCGAAGATCGTGTTATTGGAAGTGTAATGAACGTATGCGGGCGATGCGCTGTACTTGCGCTCAGTTGTGATTCGCGAGAAGTTTTCAGCCGACCCGTCACAGACGATCTGCACGTTTCCGAAGGCTTTCGCTTCGTGGACTGCTTTTTCGGACCAGGAGCCGGTGACGAGATAGTCCGCCGTAGACTGCTTGTCCAGGAAATTCATCGGGATCGTGGCAAACTGAGTCGAAGCGCCTCCCTGCAGAAACAGCACCCGATAATTGTCGGGAATCGAAGCGATCTGGCGGCAGAGGCTCTCGGCTTCTTTGAACACCTCGATCATTGCCGGACCGCGATGCGAGTGTTCGAGAACACCGATGCCCGACTCACCGAGCGAGAGGAGATTGTCGCGTGCTTCCTCAAGGACAGATTCGGGCAGGACCGCCGGTCCCGCAGAAAAATTGAAAATCCGTTCGGCCATTTGTGTTTCCTGTCAGAGTTGTTACGAAGTGCTCGCTCCAGATTAACCGATTTTCAGCTCCGTGCGAAGTTACCGGAGAAATCAAAACTTTTTCGATCGGGGAGCGTACCCGAGAGATCGATTCGAGGTCCTTCTGCGACAGGGGACAAAATTTCACACGAGAAGCGGCGGGGACCTTGCCAAGGGTGTAAACGGAGTTAATACTCGAACCATCTGACCCTGATTGACGTCGAGAGGAATTGACAACGATGGCTGGCCGGACGTTCGCAATCGGAGACGTTCACGGATGCGATCTTGCGCTGAGAACGCTGTGCGAAGGTCTCGCGTTGACCGCGGAAGACCGTCTGATTCTGCTGGGCGATCTGGTGGATCGGGGACCGAATTCGCGCGGAGTGATCGAGTATGCGATTTCGTTGCAGGAACAATGCGAATTGATCTGTTTGATGGGGAATCACGAAGAAATGATGCTGAGGTCGTTCGACTCCCGGCCGATATTCGAGTACTGGATGATGGCTGGAGGACGGCAGACTCTCGACAGCTACGATCGCGACATCAACCAGATTCCGCTCTCGCACCGGGAATTTCTGTCAGGGGGGAGAGACTACTTCGAAACGAAGACGGAAATCTTCGTCCACGCCAACCTCGAACCGGGGATTCCGCTGGAAGCGCAAACCGTCGACTGGCTCCGCTGGAGGCATCTGACCGAATCGGAATCTCCGCACGAATCGGGAAAACGGATCATCTGTGGACATACGCAGCAACCCTCGGGCCGTCCGCTGGTATTCGATGGGTGGGTTTGTCTCGATACGGCCGCTTACAAGGGAAATCCGCTCACTTGTCTCGAAACCGTGACCAATACTTGTTTTCGGGCGACGGAGCGAGGCGAATGGCTTCCGCCCCAGGAATTGCTGAGGCTCTGAGAACGTAAGCTCTGATCGGTACAATCCATAGAGTTTTACTCTCTTTTCTGGTCCGAATTTCGGCTGAGGTAATCCTCGCGGAGTTTGTGCGAGAACGGGTAATTTATTTGAATTCTCAAAAAATCCTGTTAAACTTTCCCATTGCGAGAAGGTGAGAGAAGGCAATTCTCTCCCGAACAATTTGGAGTTGCCACAATCGGCTGGGAACCGGTGGCGATTTCTGAGGCACGGTTTCGATTTTCGAATCCGAAGGGGCGGATTCTGTACATAGAATCCAATGAGAGACGCATGGAAGAAATTCTGACCGGGTATCAGACGAACTCAACAACGTGGTTTTATTACTCGTTGCTGCTGATCGTGACGGTGTTTTTCAAATTCAACCGTCTCTGGTCTTTGCGTAATTTCGATCTGCTGCTGTTGCTTTCGATCTCTCCCGGACTGATCTTTATCAAATATGGAGAACCCTTCGGAGAGACCATTCCCCCCGGTTGGAGCGTCCACCCGTCGGCGATCGGTTACGGCTGGATCTTCATTTCATCCATTCTTCTGCTGCTGCGGTTGATGTGCGACGGTTTTTTCAAACGGCGGCCGCGACTGGAACAGAATCTCAACGTGCCGGGAATGGTCTTTTTGGCGTTGTCCGCGTTCGCGTTTTTGATGACGGAAGCGGCCACCGAAATTCCTCCCCAATCAGTCGTGAACACGATTCGGGAAGGGCACAACATGCTTCATCTGGTTGACGAAACGGCCTCCGATGAAGAACAGGATGCAAAACTGGCGGGGCCGACGCAGCGGACCGTCGCGGGTGTGTCCAATGTGATTTCGGGAGCAGTGGTTGCAGGAGACGTCAATCAGACCAGAATCGAACAGATCGCCGTCCGCACGATGACGATTATCGCGCACATTGCGGTCTTGACGGGGCTATTCTTTGTTGGCCGAAACCAGTTCGGTGATTCCCAACTCGGCGTTGCCATGGCGACATTTTATCTGTTGCTTCCCTGCACTGCCTACAATGTTCATTCGGCGGATCACGTCATTCCGGCAGCCCTCGTCGTCTGGGCATTTGCGGCGTATCGCAGACCGGTCTGGTCCGGAATGTTTTTCGGGCTAGCCTGCGGAGCCGTCTTTTTCCCGATCTTTCTGCTGCCGGTCTGGTTGATGCACTACAAAGGCCGAGGCGGACTGAGATTTGCGAGTTCGTTCCTCGTCACGGGCGCGATCCTGGTGAGCACGTTGATATTGACGTCGTCCAGTACGCACTCATTTCACACTCAACTCGTGGGGACGATCGACTGGAAAATCCTCTCTTTCGGCCGCGATTCGGTCAGCGGATTCTGGCTCTGGAATACCGACAGTTGGGCCTACCGGATCCCGATTTTTGTGTGTTATGTGATCGGGATCGTAGTCATGACGGTACGCACCGCCAGCCGCCGAAATCTCGAAACCTTGATTGCCTATTCCACGGCGATCGTACTCGGAACGCAATTCTGGTACTGTTCGGCGGGAGGCGTTTACATCTTGTGGTATCTGCCGATGATGTTGCTGGTCGTGTTTCGGCCGCGTCTGGGACATCTTGTCCCTCCCGAAAACCGAGTCGGTGGGGAGGCGCAGGTTCAGCTTCCCGCCACGAACGAGTCTTCCCGCTCGGCAAAATTGATGCGAACCCGCACGCTGCACTGAGCTCTTTCCGCTCGAAAGACCGAGGTACTCGTCCGTCGGCTCAGGAGTATTCTCCCCGATCTTCCGGCTCAAATCGCCGCGAGGGGAACGAATATTTTTCCGCATCGAGCGCGACCGCCATCGATTTCACGGATTCCTCGACCTCTCTCACAATCGACGGTTGACCGAAGATTCGAGCGAGACGGTCGCACAGCTCGGCACTCTCTGTGAATGTTGCACCTCCACACAGGTCTTCGATCCCGGGAAATTCTGGAGCGTGAGGAGAGCGTTTGAGCAGGATGCTTCCGTGCTGCAGCACCGCTCCGCGACGCCGGCGCTGAGCGCTGCCGATGATTTTGTGCCCCTGACACAGCACGTCGTTTTCGTCTCCGCGGGAGTAACACAGAAACGGCTCTCCCTGTGGGAAAGCGTGCGCTGCTCCCCGCATCGCGGAGAAGATACCTTGTTTTTGCAGCCGATCGATCAGGCACTCGTGGACCAGTCGATAGATCTCTGTCGGAGTTTTTGCAAGAGGATGCTTCGGTGGAACGGTACACGAATAGGTCAATTCGTGATGATGCAGAATCGCTCCTCCTCCCGAGAGCCGCCGCACGACCTCCAGCGAACGCAGATGTTCCGGGATCGATGCGGGTTGGTAATCCTGAAAATATCCGAGAGAGACGGTCGGTCGTTGCCAGCGATAAAGCCTCACGTGACAGAGTTGATGTTCGAGGCAACGCTCCAGCAGAGCTTCATCGAACGCCATGTTCCAGGTGCCGCTGCCGGCCGACGTTTCGAAGTAGATCTCACAGACAAAATCCGGATGTGTCACGGGAGCGAGTCGATCTCATTGAGCGAGGATTACGGAGCTGAAGTCCATTTGAGGACCGGATGCCGCGCGGCGGCCACGTCGTCGGGGCGGCTGTTCTTTGTCGAGTGGGGAGCCTGCTGCAGAAACTCGGGATCCTCTCCGGCGATCTGTCGCAAGGCGGCGGCGAACGCATCGAGCGTCTCTTTCGATTCCGTTTCGGTCGGCTCGATCATCAACGCCTCGGGAACGACCAGCGGAAAGTAGACCGTCGGTGCATGAAATCCGTAGTCGAGCAGTCGCTTGGCGATGTCCATGGCGGAGATTCCTCGTTTCGTCTGCAATTCTTTTGCGGATACGACGAACTCGTGCATGCAGCGATCGCCGTGAGGAACGTATAGAAAATCTTTCAATTTTTCCAGCAGATAATTCGCGTTCAGGACCGCTGTTTCCGAGACCTCGCGGACACCGCGCGCTCCCAGCGTTTTGAGATAAAAATATCCGCGAAGCAGGATCCCGACGTTGCCGAAAAACGACCGCATCCGGCCGATGGATTTCTCCGGATTGACGAGTGAGTAGACAAACTCTCCGTCCGCATGACCCGCTCGTTTCACGATCGGCCCCGGGAGATAAGGTTCAAGAAAATCCCGCACCGCGATCGGGCCGGCTCCCGGACCGCCCGCTCCGTGAGGACCCGTGAAGGTTTTATGGACGTTGTAGTGCATCATGTCACCGCCAAAATCGCCGGGACGCGTGATCCCGAGAATCGCATTCATGTTCGCGCCGTCGATGTAGACCAATCCCCCAACCTCATGCAGCAGACGGCTGATCTCCGCGATGTCTCGTTCGAACAGTCCGACCGTATTCGGATTCGTAATCATGAACACGGCGGTTTCGTGGTCCAGTTTCGACTTCAGTTGCTCGATGTTGACCAGCCCGGTCTTGGAGATCTCCAGTTGAACGCAATCGAAGCCTGCAATCGCTGCGCTCGCGGGATTTGTTCCGTGCGCGCTGGCGGGAAAAATCACCTTGGTTCGCTGCTCGCCCCGATCCCGAAAATAAGCCGCCGCCGTCAGCAATGCGGCGAGTTCTCCATGCGCGCCCGCAGCCGGTTGGAGAGAAACGGCAGGCAGCCCGGCGATTTCTGCGAGCATCTCCTGCATCTCATACATGACCGCCAGCATCCCCTGAATTCGATCTTCCGACAGGTACGGGTGCAGATCGACGATCCCGGGGAGGGAGGCCCAGCGTTCGTGCCGCTTGGGATTGTACTTCATCGTACAGCTTCCCAGCGGATAGAAATGCGTATCCACCGACATGTTCAGAGTCGAAAGGTTGACGAAATGGCGGATGACGTCCGGTTCGGTCACTTCCGGCAGCGGGGGAGGAGTTTCCGCCAGAGCCGATGCGGGGAGCAGATCGGTCAGATTGCGCGGTCCGACACCGGCATCGGGAAATCGGGTGGCGCGTCGTCCCGGCAGAGAGAGTTCGAAAATCAGTTGCGTGGCTTGTTGATTTCGCATGATGGATATTTGGATGCGGGGTCAGGAACTCGATACGAGGACGTTCAGAATGAGAGAGCTTCCGCTAGACGGTCGATTTCTTCGACGGTTCGTTTTTCGGTCACGGCACATAACACGAGGGAGCGCATCGATTCGTCGAACTGGCCGGGAAAACGATCGAGCGTCGGGCCGATGGCGAATCCGGCCTCTGCCGCCCGCCGGGATAAATCGCGGACATCGCCCCGGTAACGCAAGGCGAATTCTTTGAAAAACGGTTGATCGAACGCCTGTTCGAAGTTTGGAAGCGCAGTCAGTCTCTCGGCCGCGTAATGGGCCAATCGGCAACAGCGCTCCGCCGCTTCGCGCAGACCCTGTGGTCCGAGAAGCGTCAGATAGACGGTTGCTCGCAGCGCCAGTAAGCCCTGATTCGTGCAGATGTTGCTGGTAGCTTTGTCCCGCCGGATGTGCTGTTCGCGCGCCTGCAGGTTCAGCACGAAGCAGGAATTGCCGAGACGATCGGAGGTCGTCCCGATGACTCGTCCCGGCATCTTTCGCATGTACTCTTCGCGGCAGGCCAGAATGCCCAGAAACGGACCGCCGTACTGCATCGGGATCCCCAGCGGTTGGCCTTCCGCCGTCGCGATATCGACACCGAGGTCGCCGGGCTGCTTCAGTAACCCGAGACTGATCGGATCGGTCGACGAGACGAGCAACGCCCCCTTTTGATGGGCGGCCTCGGCGAGTTCTGCCATCGATTCCAGATGACCGAAAAAATTGGGGCTTTGCACGATCAGGCAAGCGGTTTGATCGTCGAGACTGTCCGATACCAGATTCACATCGGCGACCCCTTCGAGAGCCGGGACAACAACGATCTCACACCCAAGCTGTTCCAGATAAGTGGAAAGAATCTCGCGATACTCGGGATGTACCGATCCCAGCACGACGATTTTCCTGTGACGCCGCGTGACGCGCATCGCCATCAACGCCGCCTCGACCAGAGCGGTTCCGCCTTCGTACAGGCTGGCATTCGAAACGTCCATTCCCAGCAGTTCGCAGATCAGCGTCTGGTACTCGAAGAAAACCTGCAGCGAACCCTGGCTGGCTTCGGCCTGATACGGAGTGTACGCCGTGTAGTATTCTCCTCGCTGCGCAATCTCATCGACGGCAGACGGAATGAAGTGGTCGTAAACGCCTCCTCCGAGAAAGCAGGTCAGTTCTGTTCCGTTCCGATTCCGGTTTGCGATCGCCCGAATTTCGGATTCCAGTTCCAGTTCGGTTTTCCCGACAGGAAGGTTCAGATCTCCCCGAAATCGAAGTTCGTCGGGGATGTGGGAGAACAGGTCCTCCACCGAAGAGACGCCGATCGTGTTCAGCATCTCCTGCTGTTGATCGGGGGTCGTAAAGAGATAACTCACGATTTGAAACCTTCCTGGAAACAGAGAAACCTTTCCGCCGATCGATCAGTGATCGTTGGCGTGTCCCGGCATCGGCCTGCTCCGGTTGACGATGCGGGATTATAACCATTCGCTCTCAAGATTCGAATCGCGAGCATCGAGCAGCGCTGCTTCGTGGGGACTGAATTGAGTCCGTGTGGTTCAGTGTGCTTCGGATTCGCAATGCTTCTCGTAAGCCGCTCGATCGAGCAGGCTGCTCGCGGCTGCCGCAGGATCGGCGACCCGGATTTTCATCACCCAACCCTCTCCCAGGGGGGAATCGGTCAGCAGATCGTAATTGTCTTCGAGAGCGGAATTCGACTCGACGACCTCACCCGCACAAGGGGCGTACAGGTCGCTGGCCGCTTTCACCGTCTCAATGACGCCGCAGTCTTCACCGGCAGAGACCTGTCGTCCCACTTCGGGCAGTTCGATGTATGACAGGTCGGTGAGTTGCCCGGCCGCAAACTCGGTAATTCCGACGGTTGCGATCTCGGAGTCAAAGGCGACCCATTCGTGCGTCTTGGTGTAAAGCAAATTGGCAGGAGCCATGCCCGCGTTCTCCACTGGTGATGATCGGAAGGAACCGAACCGGGAAACGGTTTCGGCGTTTCACGGCCCGGCGGGAATGTTGTCACGATACCGATTCGAAAGCAGAGAAAAAAGGAAGCACGCACACTTTTCCCCAAGAGACGGTCCACGAGTCATGCGGCAGCGGCAGTCCCGGGTTTCTGACACGATCGGCAGGAGGTGTCGCGAGCCTATTTGCTGCAGTTTTTTTCGTTGGAGCAGTTGTTCGCGATTTCGATGTCTTTGATCTTCTGAACCCGCCGCGCGTGGCGACCTGCTTCGAACTCTGTTTTGATCCAGATCTCAACCATCCGGTTCACGACGGTGTCGGCGAGCAAATCCGCCGACAGACACAGCACGTTGGCGTCATTATGCCGGCGGCTCATCTCCGCAGTCAGATCGTCGTGACAATCGGCTGCCCGCACTCCGGGAAACTTGTTGGCAGCGATGCACATCCCGATGCCAGTCCCGCAGATCAGGATTCCACGATCGAGCTTACCCGTCGAGACGTCTTGCGCGACTTTCGCGGCAAAGTCGGGATAGTCCACGCTCTCCGTCCCTTCGGGACCGTAATCGTACGGATCTTCTCCGAGACGCTTCAACAGGTCGACGAGACGGGATTTCACCTGAACTCCGCGGTGATCGCTGGCAACAGCAATTTTCATAATTCGGGTCTCACAATCTCGGTGACTCAAATCTCAGGGGCTGAGAGAGACTCGTCAGGGTCGCACTCAAGCTCTCTGATTCGAAGCGCGGTCAGGCAGGTCAATCGCCTGAAAGAGTTCGCTTTATATTTGATCGATTAATTCGTTCAGCGCTTGTTCAATCTCAACTTTGCAGGTTGCGTACTCCGACATTCCGCCTCCGATCGGATCGGAAATGTCCTGTCCGCTCGGGGACAGCAGACGGACCGATTCCTCCAGATCGGGACGGCTGGTGAGAATCGCATTTCTGTGTCCTCTCGTAAGTGTCATCACCACATCAGCCTGGTCGAGCAACGATTCAGTCAATTGACGGCTGGTGTGGCTGGAGATATCAATTCCTTCGGTTTCGAGGAGTTGGATCGCTTCGCTGGCCGCAGGATTCCCTTCGGCTGCTGCGATCCCCGCAGACAGCACCAGATAGCCCTGTTCGGCCAAGTCCTCCTGATCGCATTGTAGCTTGTCGGCCAGCATTTTCCTAAACATCCCTTCCGCCATGGGGCTGCGGCAGGTGTTTCCCGTGCATACGAACAAATAGAATGTTCCGCTCATACGTTTGAGATTGGTTGGAGGAATCGATCCCGCGCGAAGAATGTTCCATTCGTCACGCTTGAATTTGACGACGGTCAATCCCTGTTGAGAAAACTGAGGCTTTCCATTGGCGACGATCACATCGCACGTGGAATTTTGCGTCGAGTCCGGCGACTCGGAGGTCAGGGCGGAAAGCTTATCATTCGGAAGTGGAGAGGTCAAAACCAACGGCCCGGAAAGTAATTTTTGTAAGTCGCGGAAAAATGGAGACTTAGGGCAAAGCAGCGATAACTGCTGTCCGTGAAGCAGGGCGGACTGGACCGGTTTCGGCAACGCGGCAAGCAGGCCCTCCGAGGCATGAATCGGAAAAACCGCCTGCAACGGGCCTGGCCAGCAGCGCGTCATGATTCGCTTCGAGATCGGCGAATGATGAGGAATGTAATCCCGCGCCTGGTGAAACCCGGTCAATCCCAGACAGAGCGA
>DATKCB010000284.1:0-12002 GCA_035513495.1 Planctomycetaceae bacterium
TCCTCACAATTCCTTTAACTTTCAACCTTCAACTTTAACCCCCCACTTCGAGGTGTATCAATTTGACAACAACCAGCCCCCTCGAGAAATGTGAAACAAGCTTTGCCATGCAAAGTGTCATCAATTTGATGGCGCGCGGTCTTCACAATCGGGCATTTATGACCGTTTTCCCCGGGTTTCGCTGAACTTGACAAGTTGACAACTTGACAACTTCAAAATTGGTCAACTTCGCAAAAGCGTGAAACAAAATACCCCCTGTTCTTTGAAAATCTGTATCAATTTGACAACACCCTCCCCGACGCAGAAGCCGGGAGGCTTGTCACAGCGCGCAACATTTCGCAATCGATGCGTGCGATATTCCGGAAAAGAGAAAATTGGTAACACTTCAGCCGAATGGCGGGAGGAACGGTAGGACGGGCTTGTAGCCCGTCCGAGAAATCTCTCGACTGTTCGGGACGGGCTACAAGCCCGTCCTACATTTTCGGCTTCGTCGGGCGCATCATCACCGCTCGTTCTAAACCAGCTTCCATTTCGCCTGGCGCAACACCGCGTGCGGGAATTCCTGCATTTTTTCGTACCAGATCGTGAGCAGCGATCCGTCCTCCAGTTGAACCGTCGAGGGGTAGCCCAGGTCGCCCGAGACTCCGTCGGCGGAGATCGGCAGCGGTTCGCCCCAGGTTTTGCCGCCGTCTTCGCTGAGCCGGGCCTGATTGCCGAGCGGCGCGCGGCGGTGTCCGTACGACATCAACAATCGGTCATCCTGCAATCGGGTCAGAAACGACGGCAATCCCCAGACTCCGATCGATCGCGGAATCGACCATGT
This sequence comes from Planctomycetaceae bacterium, assembly GCA_035513495.1. Lineage (GTDB taxonomy): Bacteria > Planctomycetota > Planctomycetia > Planctomycetales > Planctomycetaceae > DATKCB01. Next base: position 824 of record DATKCB010000284.1, read on the forward strand.
TTTTCCCCCGTCAGACGACTCGGTCTGCAATGTCTCCCGCGCGTGGTTGGCATTGTGATTGCGGATGTGCACGACGAGCTTTCCGTCGGCGGTTTCGACTCCGTGCAGTTCGTGATACTCGGCGCGGGAATCTCCCTCACGGGTCGGGATGTCGGCCAGCCACTCCCACGATTGTCCGTCGTCATGGGAAACGGCGACACCGACGCGCTTCTCACCGTGCCACAGTTCCTTGCCGGGATAGAGCAACCGGCCGTCCTTGAGCTGAATCGGTCCGTGCGGAGAATTGACGATGCTGGAGTACGGTTCGGTCCAGGTTTTTCCGCCGTCGGTCGAGCGGATCATCCAGACGCCCAGTTCGGCCTGCCGTTGGGCCACGGTCAGTTTGTTGTGGACCGCCTGCCAGCGGGCGAGCCGATCCTTGTCCCACGAATCGGGATTCGCTTCGGCCTTCTCCAGTATCGGGACGTACGCCAGTGAAGTGAACGTCGTCACCAACAGGGTTCCCTTGGCGGTTTCGAGAACTCCCGCGTCCCGGTCGTCGATCGGTCCGTCAATCAGAGTTCGCGGACCGGACCAGCTCGCGCCGTCATCTTTCGAAACAAACATCTCAACTCGTCCGAACGGACAGACGTGACTCTCGCGGCCTCCCGAACAGACACAGACCAATTCCCCGTTCTTCGTCCGCGTGACGCTCGGCCAGCCCCGATAAATTCCGTCATCGGGACTGATCACTTTCGTCTCGATGAGTTCAAACCCTGGCGCGGCTCCCCGAACGAGACGTGGACCAACAAATGCACCGGCAGCGAAACCGGCGGAGAGTTTCAGAAACGACCGGCGTGAGGTATCAGACATGAGAAGATTCCGATTGTCAAAAGGGTTAGAGGAGGATTCATCATACCTCGAAAGCCCTTCGATTCCGAATCGAAAATCGTTTGTTCCGGAGCACAATTTGAGTAGGCTGAAGCCGATCGAGAAAAGATTTGAACAGGAGGAAACAGAGAGAACGGAGAAAATCTTCTCAGTTACCTCCGTTTGCTCCTGTTCAATGATTTCCTGGCTTCCCGTCTTCCTGATTCAAATCAATATTTAAAAAGTGATTGATTAGGAATTCAGGATCGCGTTGCGTTCGGAGCCAGTTCCCTTTTCCAACGGCCTGTCAGGACGTTCGCTGCTGGATGAGGTCGTCGTATTCGCGGATGATCGCGAGGGATTCGGCGGGGTCGTCGGTCGATCTCAGGCGTTCGAGAAATTCCGCTTCGCGAATCATCTGGCCCAACCGGGCGAGGAGCCGCAGGTGAGTCGCGGAGTCGCGGCTGATGACGAGGAAGAACAGATCGGTCATTCCCCCGCGATGTCCGCCAAACGGAATCGGTTTGAAGGCGCGGGCGTAGACGATGATCGGCTGTCCGACAGCATCCGGCAATGGATTTCGCGGGTGCGGGATCGCGACTCCGTTTTCGAATGCGGTGGACATCACGTCTTCGCGTTCGCGGATCGCTTTGAGAACGGCGGCCGGTTCCCAGATTTGCCAGGTTTTTCCGGCGGTTTCGACCAGCGATTCGAGGACGGATCGTTTCGTTCGTCCTTCGAGCGGAATTTGAATCGTGTCGAGACTGATCACGCTGCTGACCGGATGCGACAGATCGAGTTCGAGTGAGGAATGCTGCGACTCGAGTTCGGCGAGTTGCGGAGCGCTGTACTCGCGCATTTCCTGTTCGAGCCATTGCGTGATTTCGGTCTGCACGAAGAGCCAGTCGTTCCCCACTTTTCGGCCGGGGATGCGGCCTCGCTGGACCAGTTTTTCGATTTCGCGGCGATCGCGGCCGAGATGGCGCGCGAGTTCATCGAGGGAAAACGTCTCGTGTGACATGGAAGGTACGATTCGCGGTGGGATCATTCAGGTAGGCCCGCCGAACGGTCCCGGCGGTTTTCCGTATCCTAACACGTCCGCCGGACAGAATCACCGCTTAACTGTGGCCGCTCGGGCAAATTGATCGCGACAGTGGGCCAGCAGATTCGGGTAGTCGTGGTTCCACAATTCGGAGGACCAGATATCGAGTTCGAAGAAACCCGAGTAGTCCGCATCGCGGAGCGGTTGCAGCAGTGAATCGAAGGGAATCACCCCTTCGCCGAGCAAACGCTGATCTTCGACTCCTTGCGGAGCCGCCGTGCCGTCGGCCAGTTGAACCGAACCGATCAGATGCGCATATCGTTCGAGCAGCGTTTCGATGCCCGGTTGGTCCCACAGGTGCCAGGTTCCGAAAGCAAGTTTGACGGAGGGATGATTGCATTCCGCGACCAGACGGGCGGCGTCCCGAAACTCGTGCAGAAAGGTCCATTGGCTGGAGCAGGATTTTCTCATCGGTTTGACGGTCAGCTCGACTTGCAGATCGGCAGCTTCATCGGCAAGTTCCAGCAACGCCGAGCGAACGAGCCGCCGGGCGTGTTTGTGCGTGTGACTCGACCGCGAACCGGTGAGGATCGCCAGCGTTCGAGCGCCGAGGCGACCAGCCAGGTGCAGTGCGTCTGAAGCGTCGAGCAGAGCGTCGCGCCACGAGTGCCCGTGAGTTCCGGTAAATCCGCCCACCGCACCCAGACTCGAGACATCCAGTCCCGAATCGAGAATCAAGTCGATGGCTCGTTCCTCTCCGAATTCGCCGATCCGGGGCATCCACAAGCCGATTGCGGGAAAACCGAAATCGCGGGCGTGAGTCACGAGATCGGGGAGCGACCAACGGAAGGTCGTGATTTGCGTGATCGAAAGATTGGGTATGTCGTTCATGTGCGATTTATAAATGATTTTCTAATTGTTGAAAATTGGAATTTGCTGAGGATGGCCGTCATTCGCCGGCCGGACTTCGCGCGCGGAAAAATACAATACGCAGGTCTGTTCCGGGCGCGAAGCGTAGAATTGAATGAAGTCCGACATTTTCAGCAACTTCCGGGAAAGAAAAAACGAACGGTCTCCTGAGCGCTGACAGGTACCGCGGTTTAACCGGCAGTTGTGATTTTGACTGAAGGATCGGACGCCACATTCACCCAGACGTGTACATGAGGTGTTCCGCGGAAATACCAGACAAACGACGGACCTTCGAGCCGCCAGTTGTCCCAGACTCCGTCGCCGCCGAGGTCCCCCTCCTGATAGAACGCCAGCGCACATTTTTCGAGTCCGCCTTGTGCTTTCAGGCAGGTTCTCGCTTCATCCTGGTCGGATTTTCGATACGGTTCGAGCAGCGAGCTCAACACCGTTTGGAGATGCGCCGTCTGGTCCGCCGATAACTCGCTGACAGGAATGCCGGGAAAAGTTCCGTTCGCTCCTTGAAAGTGAACCATTCTTTCGGCGGGAAGTTTTTCGACGAGGGCGAGCTTGCGCTGTTTGCCGTCGAGCATCTGATACAACTGATTCGCCAGCTTGGCCTGATGCCAGTACACGTTTCCGGGATGATCGGGGGCTTCGTTAAACCCCTGGGCGGCGTGTCCGTAAAAGATCGGTCCTCCGAAGGCAGTATGTTCGCGACTGTCGCCGTCGCAGCGCAGCGTCAGATGCCGCCCGGTCATCACGAGTTCGAATTTGTCCCGACCCGGCGTCCCGAACAGGGCGATCGATTGATGTTTTCCATAACCGCCCGCATCGTCGCGGAGTTGTTTTTTGAGCCGATCGTGCCAGTCGGGATTGTACATTCCGAAGAACAACGCCTCGATCATATCCTGCTGGTCTTTGGTGAAGAAATTACTGCCGATTTTGGGGTCGGTGATCTGCCAGTTGTTCGAAACGTGCGACCGCAGCAAGCCCCGGTCGTCTTCGTAATCCCAGGCGAACGCGATTTCGGCTTTCTGTTTTTCGTCGAGCGATTGGTAAAGCGTTTTCACCAGATTTTCAGGAGCGGGTTTGCTCTCTTCGGCCAGAGCGGGCAAAGCTGACAAACCTGCAGTCGAGACGGCGGTCACGGCTCCGGCGACTTTCAAGAAGTCGCGCCGGCCAAACCCGGCTTCACCGCAATCGGAACACCCTGATCTGTTTGACATCGTTCCTGCTCCCTTCCGATCTGAATTGTAACTGCTGCGTGAGAGTTGGCCGAACGGCCTGTGAGATAGGTTCATCTGAGCAAATCTCCTCTCGAAACGCAAACTGTATTTTCAAATCTTCGGGGCCGTTTGCAAAAGCTTGAAATACTCGCGCTTCTGCAATTGACAATCGAGAAAAAATTGATCGACGAGATTTTTGGGTGGAAGAGTGGAAGGTACAAGAGTTGAAGGAAGAAGGCTTCGAGATCGAGACTTCGTCAATAGATCTTTCCACACGGGTGACATCTCCGCATCGCGAGGCAAGCGGAACTTTCAAACGGCGTCGGACTCAAGCTGCATTTCGAAGACTCAGATTGCAGCCGTCACAGGAAGGCATTCCCAGAGCGTGTTCGCAAAGGAAGCACTCAGCCGGCGACATCTTCACCGAGTTCAACGAACCGCCGAACTGCTTGAGACTGTCGCCGGAGGCGATAGCGCGAGCGGCCTGGGAAAACAATCGGCGAACGGCTCTAAAGCGGAGAGCAACTCGGTCAGTTGCGCGTCACCGGGATTTTTCAGCGGCATCCGGACCGGTCCGAGCGGCACGCCCAGCAGACCCATCAGGGCTTTGGAAGCTCCCAGAAATCCGTACGACATCAGGATCCGAACGATCTGCAGCGCGCTGAACTGTTTTTCGCGCGCACCTTCCAGATCTCCGCAATCGAAATCGGCGAGCAGGCGGTGAAAGACCGGGAGCAGAAAATTGTACGTGCTGCCGACCGCTCCGCGAACTCCCAGCACCCAGGCCGAGAGCAACACTTCGTCGCTGCCGAACAGCAGATCGAGTTTACCCGGACGCAGATGCAGCAGTTCTTGAAGTTGCTGGAAGTTCGCGTGACTGTATTTGATGCCGGCCAGCGTCGGAACGGCCTCGTCCGATCGTTCGACGAACTCGCACATCGAAACATTGACGCCGGTCATCGAGGGGATGTCGTAGTAATAGAACGGTGTTCCGGGCGCCGACGACGTGAGTTCTTTCATAAACTCGACCACATCGGCGGCGGTTTCGGGACGAAAGTAGGTGGGAGGCATCGCGGCGATCGCATCGGCACCGATCTGTTCCGCCTGCGCGGCGAGAGCTTTCGCGTCGGGCAGAGAATTGTGTCCGACGTGTACGATCACCTTGAGATCCGTCCCCGCACAGACATCGACCCAGCGTTTGGCCAGAGCCAGCCGTTCGTCGGTCGTCAGCGACAGCGACTCCCCCGTCGTTCCTCCCGGAAACACACCGGCGGCTCCCGATTGCAGCAGCAGTTCGGCCAGCGGTTCGACCGCGGCAAGATTCAGATCGCCTCGATCGGTCAGGGGCGTGTGAACGGCGGCAATCAGGTTGGGTCGGTCGGACATGAATGGATTCTTTTCGGAAAGGAAGGAGCAACTGACGATATCATTCCCGATTCTCGAATCGCACGCCAGAAAAAAACGACGATGCGCGTCGTTCGGAAGCAGTTCGGGAGTCCGGCTTGAGGATTGTGACATCTGGAGAATGAACTCCGGGAGACTCAGCGCGCGCGAAAGTAGCGGCTGGCCCGTTCGAGAGTTTCTCGTTCCTCTTTGGTGAGGCTCGATTCTCCCTCGACTTTGATCTTCGCCAGAATGCGATCGAGTTCCTGCTGGAGATCGTCGTCGTTCGGCTCGAAGACCTGCAGTTGCTGCTTCCGCTTGCGGTTTCGCCATTTGCCTTTGAGCGTGGCGACGGGCGACGTCAGACTTCCGAAGATCGGGGAGATTCTCCACGAATATTTGTAGTAAATGTATCCGAACGCGGCCCCGCCGAGATGCGCGGCGTGCGCGATTCCGTCCTGTTTGCTGAATCCGATGATGTCGAGTGCGATCAGCCCGATCACCAGGTAACGCAGTTGGACCGGAAACACAAACATCAGCAGGATGACCATCGTCGGAAAGTGCATCGCCGCCAGAACTGAGACCGCATAGACCCCTCCGGAGGCACCAATCACGCCGCTTGATTTTCCCATGACGATCTGAACGATGACGTGACACAGCCCGCTGAAGATGATCGCGGTCAGATACATGCTCAGAAATTCGCGCGAACCGTAGATCCCTTCGAGACGTTTGCCGAAGATCCAGAAGATGTACATATTGAACAGGATGTGCAATATGCCTCCGTGACAAAATCCGTAGGTCAACAGCCGCCAGACTTGTCCGTGAGCCAGGTCGTCCAGATTGAGATCAAGCCACTGCGTGACAGGATCACTCAGTACGATCGGTCTCTGATCGTTCGGTGCCACGTCTTTCGGATCGTTCGGCCATATGTTTTGGAGCAGGAAGACCGCGATGTTCGCGATCAGCACAACGCGAACGGCCCATTCATTGGAGAAACCGCCGGGCAAGCCGAAGCGAATTCCGCCTCCACCCTCTCCGTAACGGCGAGCTTCGTCCCGCAGATATTCACGGTCCTCCAGTCCCATGCGCCGATCCGTTCTTCGAGCGGCCCGGCGAATTCAATTCGCGGCCGCGAGTTTGCAAGATTCCGAGTTCGCGTTTCTTTCCACCGAACGACATCCGCTGAATGATCCGTCGCGTCGTTCCACCGAACTTTATCTTACGGAGTTGTCCGCGGTATCGACAGGGGCTTTCGGAAGCTTTCCTTCGAGTTCGAGACTCTGGTCGACCAAAGCCTGCAGGCGAACCTGAGCGTCGTAAATCGATTTACGCAGCGAATCGACGAGCTGCAGCGAACTGTCCCGGCTTTCCTCTTCTTGCGACAGAACGGTCAGCAACCCTTCGATATCGACGGGTAGCACAAATGGTTTCAAATCTTCTTCGAGATTGTCGGCGTCGGGCGGGTCGCCGCCGGTCCCCTTCAGTTCCTTGTTTCGCTTGACGATCTGATCTTTGACCGCTTCGTTTCGTTCGGTCGAAGCAGTCCTCAGGTTTTCAGCATTGGTCAGGTCTTCTTCGGCGGTTGCGATCTCGTTCAACACGCGCTCGATGTTCTGCGAAAATGCGGCGGGGACCGATTCGTAAAATCGCCACTTCTGTCCGGAAGGCCAAGTGGCGATCTCGGCGGGATTTCCGATCCAGGTCAATTCGAGGCTGCTGCTGTTGTCGGCGGGAGCTCCCGACAGGCGAAACGAGCCGATGTACCGCGAGGTCGTCGCATCAATCTGATGGAAACCGTGAATGGTTTTCGGTTCGGTGCTGGGGGGCTGATCGATCCCCTGATTCGTGCCGAGACTGATCCCCAATGTTCCTCGATTCGCGTCGGTGACGTTCACATCGACGCCCTTCCAGATGCGGTTCCAGTGCTGGACGGTGAGCGCCAGCTCCTGGCGCACTTCGTTCAAGCGAGATTCTTTTTGCAGGATGGACAGTGCGCGATCGGAGTTTTCCTTGCGGAGCGCATCGACTTTCTCGGTCCAACTGTTGCGGACGTTGATGGCTTTGCCCGTCAAGATCGTCCCCGCGATGACGAGCAGCAAGCTCAGCCAGGTCAAAACTTTGCCAAAGGTATGCATCTTGAATCAATCCTCGAAACACGCGGAAAGAAAACTCGCATCGTCAATATCGACACCTTATTCCCGGGTTCAACAGGCGATTGTGCGCAAGCGACCGAGGAAGGGAAGATCGATCGCAATCGTAACGCTCGGGAAAACAGCACGAAACCTGACGTCCGGCAAGTATATCCCATCATAGAGTCGGTGGAATTGCAGGGTCAAGCGGAAACTCGTGCTCGGGGGAAACCCGTCCCGCCGAAACCGCTACGATCGGTACGATCGGCAGGGTTGGCGGGACTTTTGAGAGGACGAACCGGTGCGGTCTTTCGGCTTTCTCCGCACATGAGGGTTTTTCCTGCGGAAGAGAGCGGTTAAGATCGTGCCGGAAACAGTTTGCCCGATCAGGAGAATCGCCAATGCCGGTTGTCAAACAGATGCCGAAAGACCAGTTGCCGAAAGGCGAGGTGCTGTGCAAATACTGTACGGCCAAGTGCTGTCAGTATTTCGCACTGCAGATCGACCCCCCCGAGACGAGGGCCGACTTCGATTACATCCGCTGGTACATGATTCACGGGGCAGTCTCGGTGTTCGTCGAGGACGAGGTCTGGTATCTGATGGTCTACAACCGTTGCGATCATCTGCAGGACGACAACATGTGCGGAATATACGAAACCCGCCCGCAGATCTGCCGTGACTACTCGACCGACAATTGCGAGTACGAAGACGACGCCTGTTACGACAAGCTGTTCGAGACCCCCGATCAACTGTGGGAATACGCCGAAGCCTTCCTCCCGCCAGTCCCCCGTTCGAAGAAGGCTCCGATTCAACTGCCGGTCATCTCCGTGGCGGGGTGAAAAGTGGAAGGTAGAAGAGTCGAAGGTGATCCCGTCTCTCGAACGATTCACTCGAACCTGTTTCGTCTCCCAATGCTCTGACCTGTTTGAACAGTGTTGTTTATCTTTTTATTCCTGTTTTCGTCTGCTTCGTATATTTCGTGGTCTGACCCTTCTTTTTCGATACCGGATATTTTGTGAGCAAAATCAAACCCCAGACGCTCAAAGGATTCCGCGACTTTCTCCCCGGACCGATGCTGGTCCGCGAGCGGATGATGGAGACCGCCCGCAGGGTCTATCGCAGTTTCGGGTTCGCTCCGATCGATACGCCCGCGCTGGAATACAGCGAGATCCTGCTCGGCAAGGGGGGCGAAGAATCCGACAAGCAACTGTTTCGCTTTCAGGATCAGGGGGACCGCGACGTCGCGATGCGGTTCGATCTGACGGTTCCCTTCGCACGCTTCGCGGCGCAGCATCTGCAGGAACTGGGGATGCCGTTCAAGCGGTATCATCTCGCACCGGTCTGGCGGGCTGAAAAACCGCAGAAGGGACGCTTCCGGGAATTCATCCAGTGCGATTTCGATACGATCGGCACGCAATCCAACGCGGCCGACATCGAAACCCTGATGGTGATACACGAACTGATGGAACAACTCGGCTTCGAACGGTTCGTCATCCGGATCAACAACCGGCTCGTCCTCAACGGCCTGCTCGAAAAACAGGAATTGACCGCTCACGCGACCGGAATTTTGAGAGCGCTCGACAAACTTCCCAAGATCGGTCGCGAAGCGGTCGTTGCGGAAATGACCGAACAGGTCGGCATCTCTCCGCAACAATCGGCCACGATACTCGATTTTGCCGGGCTGGAGGGGACGTCTGGAGAACTGCTCCAGTCGGTCGAATCGATCGTCTCCGGGAATACGACCGGAGAAACAGGTCTGGATCGGTTGCGGGAATTGTTTGCGGTCTGCGCGCGAGCCGGACTTCCCTCGGAGCGGATCGCGCTCGATCTCTCGATCGCCCGGGGACTCGACTATTACACCGGGACGATTTACGAAACGTTCCTTTCCGATCTGCCGGGGATCGGTTCGGTCTGCTCGGGAGGCCGTTACGACAATCTCGCCGAACTGTTTACGTCGCAACCGCTGCCGGGAGTGGGAGCGAGTCTCGGTCTCGATCGCCTGCTGGCCGCGATGGAAGAACTGGGGATGGCCGAAGCGGCCGTCACTCCGACGCAGGTGCTGATGACGGTCCTTGATCCCGCTCAGTTGCCGGAATATTTTCGAATCGCCCGGATGCTGCGGACTGCGGGCATCTCGACCGAAGTCTTCGCCGACGATAAAAAACTCGGCAAGCAGTTTCAGTACGCCGACAAGAAATCGATTCCGCTGGCGATCGTCGCCGGCGAAACCGAATTCGCCGAGTCGACGGTTCAACTCAAGGATCTCCGCAGCGGAGAACAAACCTCGGTGACGGAACCGGATCTGATCGCCGCGATCCAGGCTCTCCTCTTCACCAACTGAGGATGCACCCCTCATTTTCGAGTCTTTCGTGGATTTCGTGGTTTACCTTACGACGAAAAACACGAAGCGACACGAAAGGGAACTGAAACAGTCTTGATCGTTCGCGGTCAAACCGGTCTAATAAATCATATGTTTAGCGATCGGTGTAAACGGGTTATTTGCAATGGGGCAGCGGCACATTCATTACGAAGCGGCGTTTGAAGCGTGGCTTCGCGCTGCGCGAATTCCCTATGTGATGGTCGACGAGAAGCGGCGGGCGCTGAAACACGGCGGCAGTCTGAAATCGCTCGATTTTATCGTTTCTCCGCCCAAGCAGGGAAACCTGCTGGTCGACGTCAAAGGCCGAAAATATCCCCGCTCGCATCGCACAGACGGTGGAAAGTGGACCAACTGGGCGCACGAAGAGGATCTGCATTACATGCAGGAGTGGGAAGAATTGTTCGGAGCAGGGTTCCGCGCGCTGCTCGTGTTTGCCTACGAAGCGGTCCTGCCGGAAAAATATCCCGAATTGGAACCTTACTTTGCCTTTCGAAACCGTTATTATTCATTCTTCGGAGTTTGGGCCGACGATTATCGCGCCCGCGACAGACTCATTTCTCCCAGTTGGGAAACGGTGGGTCTGACGGCCGCGGAATATCGCGAAGTGCGGTTTCCGCTGCACGAATTGATCGCTCCGGCAGAATTTCCTTCGAATCGGGTTCCCGCGTGATGAAATCAGTGGTTTTGATTTTCTGCTGCTTGATCCTGGCCGAACCGGCATCGGCCGGTTCACCGGCTCTGGTTTCAGTGCTGGCTCAGGATGGGGGGAACGACAGCGTTCCCGCCGGAACGGACCAACCCGATGACGACACGACCGTCCAGCGAGGGGCCTCCTCTTCGACGACTTCCAAAGTCACACCGGTCACCCAGAACTTCAACGTCCAGGGGGTCATCATGCTGTTCGTGATCGCGGTCGCCCTGTTTCCGCTCTGCAAATCGAGTGCTCGCGGACATTAGAGCAGTTCGAATCACTCGGTCGTCTGGCTGTTGCGCTGAAATGCCTGCTTGAAGGATGAAACGAGTTTTTCGTAGCCACGGCGCAACATTGATCGCATTGATCCCCTACTCTCTGCGTACTGTTCGCGGATTGGTTCAACGATTCGGACCAGAAAAAAACGCTCCGCAGAATGTTTGTCCGCGGAGCGCTGGAATTGCCGAACTTCAGACCCTAATCGTTGGAACCACCTTCCGAATGCGAACTGTCGTCTGGTTCGCTCGTGCCGGATCCGACGGCGGCGAGTTGCTCTTCTTCTTCGGCCTC
>DATKCB010000285.1:0-2270 GCA_035513495.1 Planctomycetaceae bacterium
GACGGTTTCGACAGTGATCCCTTCCGCCTCGGCTCGATATCCGATGAGGATTCGATGCCGGAACGTCGAATGCGCGAGCGATTGGAGATCTTCGATGGTGACGTGCGAGCGTCCCTTGAACAGCGCGCGGGCTTTCCCGCCAAGCACCAGATATTGAGCGGCCCGCAAACCCGCGCCCCAGGTCACCCATTCGTTGATGAAATCGGGCGCGGCGGGACGTCCCGGACGCGACGCATCGGCCAGACGCACGGCGTAACGCACGAGGTCTTCCGCGATCGGAACCTTGCGGACCACTTCGTGAAATCGCAAGACGTCCTCACCTGTAAACAGTGCTTCGATCGGTTCGTTTTTGCGCGAGGTGGTCTGGGTCACGACGGCGACTTCGTCGTCTTCCGGCAGATAATCGATCCACAAGTTGAACATGAACCGGTCGAGTTGGGCTTCGGGGAGCGGGTAGGTCCCTTCCATCTCGATCGGATTTTGCGTCGCCAGCACGAAGAACGGTTCTTCGAGCGGATAGCGGACACCCGCCGCCGTGACTTGATGTTCCTGCATCGCTTCGAGTAGCGCGGCCTGAGTTTTGGGAGGAGTCCGGTTGATTTCGTCGGCCAGAATCACGTTGGCAAAGATCGGGCCTTTGACGAACTGCAGCTTGCGGTGGCCGTCTTGAGTTTCTTCAAGAATCTCGGTGCCAGTAATGTCGGCGGGCATCAGATCGGGGGTGAACTGAATCCGTCGAAACTTCAGATCGAAAATTTGAGAGATCGAATTGACGAGCAGAGTCTTCGCCAGTCCCGGCGCTCCGGTCAGCAGACAGTGACCGCCCGAAAACAGAGCGAACAGCAGTTGCTCGATCACCTCGCGCTGTCCGATGACCGCCTTCGAGAGTTCGCTGTAGATCTTCTCGCGGCTGGCGCGAATCTGTTCGACGGCAATCTGCTCGGCTTCAAATGTTTCGGTATCAGTCGTCACGGTGATCGGCTTTCGAAAGGTGAGTAGGAAAAATACGAAAGGTCGGAAAAGTATTAAAAGGTTTGTTTAGTGGGTCATGGCGTAGGTGATGATGTTGATGCCCATCGGGTAGGCGAAGCGTTCGGAGCATTCCTTGAAGTAACCCGGATCCACACCTTCCTCTTCCCACCCGTCACCCAGATCGGTGTTGTGACAGATGATGACCATCATGCGTCCTTTGTCGTCGAAGATCCCTTTGTAGTGGGCTTCCTGGGCATCATACCGTTCGGTCCGATGACCTCGTCCCCAGTGGCCGATCGAGACAATCATCGGCTTTTCCTTGAGGTCGTAGACGATGTGAAAAATTTCGTGTTCGAGCGGGAGTTCTTCCGGTTCGCGATCGGGGAAGACCCGCTTGATCTGCTCGTAAAATGTGTACCACTCGTCCTCACCCCAGAAGTCGTCCACCATCAGAAATCCGCCGTTGAGCAGATAGCGCCGTAACCCCTCGACTTCTTCTTCCATCAAAAACATGTCGCCCGGCTCGACGATGTACAGAAATGGATAATCGCCGAGATTCGGATCGGTCAGTTCGACGATGACGCTTTGGGGATGCACCTCCATCGAGGTCAGTTGTTTTAATCGATAGGGGAGATTCAGATCGCTGTCGGGGAAGTCCACCGCCCATTTTCCGCCCCAGCCTCGATCGTAACGAGACGAATACCTGACCCGCGCGAACCGGAACGCATCGTGTTCGAACGTCTCGTCGATCTCCCAATCGTTTTTGGGGATATTTGTCGGATCAACCCGCATGCGTCCCCGACCTCGATAACCGCCCGAGAAACCGGGATCTCTTCCAAAACTGGGACCGAATCCTGGTGTTGGCTGAAACTGCACGAAGGCTGCTTCCGCAATGAGCACAGCGGATGCCAACAATCCGAGCATCACGATGATTTTCCGAGAGAGATTCATGGTTTTCATTCAGGAAGTGGGGGCGGTTCGGGGAATTTGTTCGCGTCGGATCTCCGGGAGGTTGCGTCCACCACTTCCAGGAGCAATTCGTGTGCCTCTCGATAACGGGGGGCTTCCGCGAGGGCCAGCAGAACCTGATGCCGCGCTTCGTCGAACTGGCCGGTCTGATGCAGCAGGCGCGCGGCCCGGTAATGAATGTCCGCCGGATCGAAGGGGTTCATCCGGGAAAGTGCCCGCAATCCCACGATCGCCGCTTCCGCGTCTCCCGCCTGTTCACCCGCTTCCGCCAGAAAGCGGTGAGGATCGGGGAGCAGCGGATTGACCGCCAGCAAGCGATTGGCATTGAC
>DATKCB010000286.1:0-4532 GCA_035513495.1 Planctomycetaceae bacterium
CACGAAAAGGACTCGTCGCTTCAATATACCGAATTCATCCCCCAAACAAAAAACCCGGTCTGGCATTCCGTTTCCAGATTGTCCTTGCGGGACAATCGCGGGCAGGAAACGGAACGCCGAGAGCCGGGTTTGGGGCTTTCATCTTTGTCAGGTGAGAGCCTGACGTACGTCTTTCTGCTTCAGCGGCTCAATCCCGACAGGCTGTAGCCCGGAGTTCGGGGTTGGGCCTGTTGTTCGGACATCCGGGCCAGTTCGCTCGTCGGGGCGATCCGCAGAGCGGCCTGGATGTCTTTATCTCCGTTGGACAGCGTTCGCGAATCGAGTTCGAAGCCGTTCACGAGGATGTCCGGGGTCACGCCGGAATCCGCCATTTCGCGGTTTTTCGGCGAGTAAAACTTGGCCGTGGTGAGCCGCAACGCCCCCGACACGCTGGTCAGAGGAAAGTGCGTCTGCACGGTTCCTTTACCGTAAGACTTGCGTCCCACGATCACTCCGCGTCCGTTCTCCTGAATCGCCGCGGCGAAGATTTCACTCGCCGAAGCGGAGTTTTCATCCACCAGCACGACCAGCGGAGTTTTCCAGGTTTTCGTACGATCTGCCTGTGCGGACATGTTGTCCTGTTGCAGTCTTCCTTTCGTGGAAACGATCACACCTTGCGGCAGGAATTTGTTCGAGATGTCGACCGCACCGGTCAGCAGACCGCCCGGGTTTCCTCGCAGGTCGAGGATCAGCGAACGCATTCCCTGCTGGTGCAGACTCCACAACGCCTGGTCCATCTCCGCTGACGATTTCTCAGCAAACTTGTCCAGCCGCATGTAGGCCACGCCTTGCGTCGAGTCGAGCATCCGCACGTCGTTGACAGTTTGGATTTCGACCCGACGCCGGATCATGCTGATCGCAAACGGAATCCGCGAGGTTCGCTCGACACCCAGGCTGATCCGGCTTCCGCTCGGTCCGCCGATGAGATCGACCGCCTGGCTGAGAGACATCCCCACGATCGTGCGACCGTCCACGTTGACGATCACGTCGCCCGCCTGGAGACCGGCTTCGTGGGCCGGTCCGCCGTTCAAGACACGTTCCACCAGCAGCCCTCGATCGTTCGCCTTGACTTCCACACCGATCCCGACGACGGAATCTTCCACCGCCGCGGCACTCGGTCCGGTTCGCACGTCGTCCGGCACAAAGGCCGAATACTTGTCGAGCGTTTCGGTCGCTCCGAAGACGAACTCCATCACGACAACCTGAGCCGGCAAGCCGAGTTGAGACTTCGCTTCGTTGGAGATCCGGTTAATCACCTGTTCGGCTTCCGATCGCGAGCGGATCGAATTCTGTTGCAACGCGGCTTCGGCGGTTCGCTTGAACGAATCGATTCCCTGCGTCGAAGCAGACATCCGGTTGAACTGCCGGAAATCGGCATTATTGATCGCGTTGATCAGGTTGCGAACTCCCGCACTGGTCCGTTCGGCGTACGTACTCGGCTCGAGGTGACGCTGATCGATCATGCCGTTGATTTCGCGATACAATGCGACCGACTGGCTGACCGTCAGCGACTTCAGGAAGCGGAGCAGGACCGGGTTCTGGTAACGGAACGAGATCTTCTGCTGAGCTTTCTGAAAGTCTTCGAGGACCGGATCGATCGGCTGCGTACGAGGTACTGGTGCATCGTAGCGCGGAGTTTCGAATCGGGTCGGAACGTCGTAGCGCGGAGTCCGAGTGTTGTAGTTCGGATCCCACTTGTCGTGGTAGCCATCGTTTTCGAAGTCGTAACGATCATTCGTGTTGTTGTAAGCCGGACGACGGGTTTCGTACGGAGTCAGCCCCGAATCAGGTCCGACACGGGTTCGCGTTCGCTCTCCCGGAGACCCCCGGAACTCGAATCGGTTCCGGTCGAGGGTGTCGAAGGAAGGAGTCGTATTGTCGTTGAAGTTGTCGTAGCGATCGTTGGTGTTGTACGAAGGACGATCGTAGTTCGAGGAAGGATTGGAGTTGTAGGTTCCGTCGAGACCGGGGAACGTCACCTGTCCCGGGTAATCCTGAGCCATCGCACCGAGGGCCGCTCCGAAAACGACAGCCAAAGCCATCAGCGATTTTTTCAGCAGTCCTGCATTCCGTCCTTGGGAAAATGAAGTCTTCATGATCATATCTCCTGGTTTGATTTCCGGCGTTCTGCCGGAAGGGGTTGTGAAACTGGAAAAGTCGTCAACATCAAGCTCAGCGGTAGCGCTCCTCACTCAGACAGCTTGAGAGAGAGCGAGGAGCTGGTACTCAGGGGTTTCGGCGTCCTCCTCGGTGGAGTGAGGTGCCGTTTCTTCGAAGGGAGTCAACTCGCCGCGAAGCACGCGCACGTTGGCGGGGGCTTCGATTCCGATCTTGACGCAGCCCTTGCCGGTCTTGATGACCTTGACCACAACGTCATCACCGATCCGAATCATTTCGTTACGTTTCCGTGTGAGAACCAACATGGCAGACCTCCTTGAAAGTTTTGTGAAAGTGTGTTGTGAACGCGGATGACTCTCGGCTGGATCATTTATTTCAGATTCGAGTGTCATCATATTGATACACCTATCTCACGTGCCGTGCCAAAGACGGAAACGGAGAACCAAATCGCAGTCGATATCTCGCAAGTCATTGATAAATAGAGACATAAATAATTCATCGGTGGCATTCAGGATTCTGAGAAGTGTAACTCTTACAGCGATTTTATCTTGATTCACCGATCAGAATTTCAATCCTTACCGCGCGAAGTGTTATCAAAATGACACACCTGAATTACAATCGTATGGGTTCGGCAAAAACTGCCGGTCGAGTTCGCTTTGCGGCTTCACAGAACTGGAGAAAACGACCGGAACGCACTCGCTGATCGCGGAACTTTGAGCAGCGCGGGCAGTGGAGGCTCTGGCGATTGTTTGTCTTTCCGGTTTAGAATGCGGTTCACATTTCCTCTGTCATGGACATCCCCGTTAACGCATGACTTTTCTCAACGCTGCAATTCTGTCTGGTGTCGGACTGGCCGCGATTCCGGTCATCATTCATCTGCTGCTGCGCAATAAACCCAAGAAACTGCTGTTCCCGGCTCTGCGCTTGCTGCTGCTGCGAAAACAGGTCAATACGCGAAGGATGCGGCTCAAACATTTCTGGCTTCTGCTGCTGCGAATCCTGCTGATCGTGCTGGTGGTGCTGGCCCTCTCCCGTCCGACGCTTCCCTCCGCCGAATACGGACTGACCAGAGGGGATTGGATCAAACTGGCGGCGATCGTTGTTGTCGCTATCGCGGTCTGGTTCGGAGTGAAGCGTGCCTGGATCAAAAAAGAGATCCCCGCCCCGACACAACGTTACCGCAAGACTCTGCTCGGCAGCGGAATCGGTATTGGCGCGTTTCTGTTGTTTCTGCTGTTGTTCCTCTGGCCGTATGGAAATCGCATCGTCGCGCAGTGGAAGGATCCGCAAACTCCGATTCAGGAGAACTATCCGATTTCGGCGGTGATGATCTTCGACGTCTCGCCCAGCATGTCGTACCGGCAGGACAACGAAACCCGGCTGGATGTCGCCCGGCATCTTTCTGAGGAATTGACTGCCCGTTTGCCTTCGGGTTCCCAAGTTTCCGTTACGCACAACGCGACCGAAGACCCGCCCGTCTTTCTGGGCGAAACGCTGGCGGTGCGCGATCGCGTGGAACTGCTCGATTTTTCCGATCTGACGGTTTCTCTTGATCGGCGCGTGCGTGCGGCAATCGAACTGCAACGCCGCGATCGAGAGCGAACGCTGGAACAAACGGGTGGTTCCGCGAACACCGAATCGACCGACCGCTATCTGCGTGAACTTTATCTGTTTACCGACCTTGCCCGACATGCCTGGCAGTCGTCGGCATACAAATCTCTTCGCGAACAGATGGAAGCCAATCCGTGGCTGGCGGTTTATCTGGTGGATGTCAGCTCTCTCGGTCCGAGTAATGCGACGCTGGGTCTTCCGCGTTTGTCGTCGCAGAGCCTCTCGCAGGGAGAGACCCTCGCCGTGCGGGCCGATGTGTTTCCCACAGGCGGAGTTACCGAACAGCAAACGGTCGAATTGTTTATCAAAAACCCGCAAGGCGAGTTCGCCAAACAGGGGACGCAATCGGTTACGCTCGAATCGGAGGAAGGAGCCACGATCGAATTTCCCGTGACTGCCCAAGCTTCCGGATCGCTCGAAGGGAAACTTCGCCTCGTCTCGTCGGATCCACTGCTGTTCGACAACGAACGATTTTTTACGGCTGAAATCGTCACACCGCCCCGCGTGCTGGTCGTCTCAGACGAACGTTCGTGGGCGGACTTGTGGATGACTCGACTGGCTCCCGAGGAAATGAGGAAAAGCGGAAAAGCTCATTACAATCCCGACTGGAAAGCCGCGTCGGAGCTGGATCAACTGGATCGCGAGGAACTGAATCAGTACGACCTGGTCTGTCTGCTCAGCGTCGAAGCTCCCACCGAACGGGCCTGGAGCCGACTGGAGGAATTCGTCACGAACGGAGGCGGTCTGCTCGTCTCGTTGGGTAA
>DATKCB010000287.1:0-6393 GCA_035513495.1 Planctomycetaceae bacterium
GGCGTGAAAAATCGCATCGACAACCTGCAATTCCAGAAAATGGTTCCCCGAACCGAGCGTTCCGCACTGGTTCTTACCTCGCTCGTACGCGCGTTCGCTCACCAGATCGGGATCGGCTCCTTCGAGTTTTCCCCGCGCCTCGGTAAATTCGATATCCCGCTCGCAGGCAAGTTCCCGCTCGAGCAACGCGCGCGGACCTTCCGCCAGCAGCCCGCGAAGTTCCGCCGGCTCGAATTTGTATTTTCCTCCGCGACCGGTTCCTGCCGGAACCTTCTCGAACAATTCGTCCACCAGTTCCTGCAGCCGGGGCTTCACGTCTCGATAAAACAGATTCGTACGAACCATCCGGACTCCGCAATTGATGTCGTATCCGACACCGCCGGGAGAAATCACGCCCCCTTCCGCCGGATCGGTCGCGCAGACTCCTCCGATCGTGAATCCGTATCCCCAATGGATGTCGGGCATGGCCAGCGAGGCCTTCTGAATCCCCGGAAGATAAGCGACATTCGCGACCTGCTCGGGCGCCTGGTCGGCCACGAGCTGGTCGATCAACTGTGCGCTCGAGTAGATCAGTCCGTCGACGCGCATCCCGGGCTTGTAGCTGCGGGGGATTTTCCACATCCATTCCGAAATCTGTTCCAGCGGACCAGTGTAAGCTTGCTTGGACATGACAGGATCGGTCGGCCAAAGTTCAATTCCCGGTTTCGGCGCACAAACCGCCGAATCCTCTCTTCGGACAAAAACCATCATACCGGGTTCGCAGTGACCCGGGTAAAGAAATCGAACGCCCTCGAAATTCCCGGTTGAAGTGCGGAGTAATTTCCGGAATGATCGTGGGAACCCGCATTGTACAAGGAGCCTCCATGTCCGCTCTCTCGACGCTCGATCAACGACGAATTTCGTTCTCTACCGTGATACTGCTGACGCTGATTGCCTTCTTGCAGTTCTTCTCCTCCTCTGCGGGTGTCGCTCAGACAAAAAAAACTCCCAACGTGATCGTGATCCTGTCCGACGATCAGGGCTGGGGCGACTTGAGTCTTCACGGAAACACCAACCTCGCTACCCCGCACATCGATTCGCTCGCGCGGGATGGCGTCGCCTTCGATCGGTTTTACGTCTGCCCCGTCTGCGCGCCGACGCGGGCCGAGTTTCTGACCGGTCGCTATCACCTGCGGGGAGGTGTCCGGGGAGTCAGCACGGGACAGGAACGGCTCGATCTCGATGAACACACGATCGCTGAGTCGTTCAAAGCGGCCGGATACGCGACCGCCGCGTTCGGCAAGTGGCACAATGGCACACAGTATCCCTATCATCCCAAGGCCCGCGGATTCGACGAATACTACGGATTCACCTCGGGCCACTGGGGGAATTATTTCTCGCCGCTGATCGATCACAACGGCGTCATGGTGCGTGGAAACGGCTACATCATCGACGACCTGACCGATCACGCGTTGCAGTTCATCGAACAGAACGCCGAGCAGCCGTTCTTCTGCTACGTTCCGTTCAATACGCCGCATTCTCCGTTCCAGGTCCCCGAAGAGTGGTACTCGAAGTTCCGCGACGCGCCGATCGAACTCCGCAACCGCGATCCCGAAAAAGAAGAACTCGACAAGACCCGCTGCGCGCTAGCGATGTGCGAAAACATCGACTGGAACGTCGGCCGCATCCTGCAAAAACTCGAAGACCTCAACCTCGCCGACGACACGATCGTCGTCTACTTCTCCGACAACGGGCCCAACACTTGGCGCTGGAACGGCGGCATGAAAGGCCGCAAAGGTTCGACCGACGAAGGAGGCGTCCGCTCCCCCTGCCTGATTCGCTGGCCAGCCGGGATCACTCTCGTCGATCGAAAAATCCCCCAGATCGCGGGAGCGATCGACCTCATGCCCACGCTGCTCGATCTGTGCGGAATCGAACCGGCGGGAGACAAACCGTTCGACGGAGTCAGCCTGAAACCGTTGCTCCTGCTCTCTTCGCAACCCTGGCCCAAGCGGACGATCTTCTCGCATTGGAACAGCCGCCTCAGCGCGCGGACCGATCGCTACCGCCTCGACAACAACGGCGGACTGTTCGACATGCTCGCCGATCCCGGCCAGGACCAGAACATCGCCGATCAGCATCCCGAAATTGTTCGAACTCTCAGCGAGGAACTCGAAGCCTGGAAAAAAGACGTGATCGGAAACGATCCGCGGGAGGACACGCGCCCCTTCCCCGTCGGATATGACGGCGCGCCCGAAACGCAACTCCCCGCCCGCGACGGAGAATTTTCCGGCAACGTCCAGCGGAGCGGCCGCGCCCCCAACTGCTCGTACTTCACGAACTGGACCAGCCCCGACGACCGCATCTGGTGGAACGTCGAAGTCCTCGAAGCCGGCACCTACGACGTCGCGATCTACTACGCCTGCGACCAGGCAAACGTCGGAGCGACAATCGAACTCTCCCTCGGCGACAGCGTCCTGCAAACCGTCGTCAAAAGCGCCTTCGAACCGCCCGTCTACGGAGCCGAAGACGACCGCGCCGACCGGGGCAGCGAATCATTCGTCCGCGACTTCCGCGAATGGGGCGTCGGAACGATCGTACTGCCGAAAACCACCGGCAAACTGACCCTCCGCGCAACCGACGTGCCAGGGAACGGAGTCATCGAAGTCCGCATGATCACGCTTCGCCCTCACTGAGTTGCAGGCGACCACGAATGACACGAATCACACTAATCACACTAATATTTTCGTGCAATTCGTGTGTTTCGTGGTTGGCTCACCGATACGCATAAGGATGCGGAGCCGGTTCCGTCGCTGCGTTCTCAAGCCCCAGTTCCAGCGCATCGGCGACCGCGTCGGCGGCTTGTTCGATGTCGTCCTTCGTCACATCCAGATGCGTACACGCCCGGATTCTTTGCGGGCCGAGCGCCAGCATCAGGACGCCTCGCTGTGCCAGGGCGGTGATCAACTGGTCGCCAGTTCCGGCAGTTTCGTCCAATTCGAAGAAGACCAGGTTCGATTCGACCGTGTCGACATCCACGTGAATCCCCGGAAGTTGATTCACGCGTTCGACGAACCGTTTCGCGTTGGAGTGATCGTCGGCCAAAGGAGGTCAAACTCAATACTCGTCGTCCTCGTCTTCGTCGTCGTCTTCACCGTCATTGTAATCCGGGTGCAGGGGGTTGTCGGGGGAGAAGAAGAAGTCGGCGAGGCCCATCGGGACGGAGCTGCCTCCGAGGGTCTGGCTTTTGCGGTCGGCGAGGTCTTTCAGGT
This sequence comes from Planctomycetaceae bacterium, assembly GCA_035513495.1. Classification (GTDB taxonomy): domain Bacteria; phylum Planctomycetota; class Planctomycetia; order Planctomycetales; family Planctomycetaceae; genus DATKCB01. The sequence goes on from DATKCB010000287.1 coordinate 3,252, forward strand.
CGAGGGCTTCTTCGCCCAGACAACTGACCAGTGATTTTCTCCACGCGGCATCTTTGCTGAGCGGGTGGTCGGGCTGGCTGGCGATTTGTTTGAGGGCGTAACGGAGGACGTTGATTCCGTCGCGGGTCGAATAGTCGAGTTTCAGTTCGTGCGAGTGCTGCAGAAACTCGACTGTGAGGTTCAGCATTTCGTCGTCGGTAAACGGGATGTGATATTTGAGGATCGCCATCTCTTCGTCGCGGGAGGGATGGCCCAGCGCGAGTGTCGGTTGCAGGCGGCTCAGAATGTAGTCGGGAATCTCGAACGTCGATTCGTCTTCGTTCATCGTGACGGCGCAGCGGAAATCCTTGTGTGCGGGGATCGTCAGACCGGCGACGATCGACTCGACGTAGCGGCGGTGATCGAGCAGGGGGGCGAGCGAGGCCCACGATTTCTCGTTCATCCGGTTCCCTTCGTCGAGCACGCAGACGCCTCCCCGGATCATGGCCGTTACGAGTTGCGAGGCGTGATACTGGATGTGTCCTCCTTCTCCCAGCACGGGTGTGACGAGCAGGTCTTCCGGACGCGTATCGGAGGTGCATTGATAGATGTAGAGTTCCTGCTGTCTCGTTCTCGCGCCGGCCATCGCGAGCGTGGTTTTTCCGATGCCTGGAGTTCCGACGAGACGCGGCGCGAGCGGCAGGTCGCGCTCGTCGACGACGAGCCAGCAGGCGAGGAGTTGTTTCAGAATCTCATGCTGGCCGATCCAGTTCGAGTCGGAATGATCGGGCGTCGAAAGATGCAGCGTGACTCCGTCGATGATGTGCGTTTCGCTCATAAGATCATTCGTTATTCTTCGTCGGAGTTGGTGTCGGAGAGTTGTTGCAGGACTTCGGCGAGGTAGTCGGGCAGGTCGGATGCGATCATGCCGGGTTGCGAAAGTTCTGCCGCAGCCAGGTCCCCCGCCAACCCATGAAGATATACCGCCAGGCTCGCCGCATCAAACGGTTGCATTCCCTGTGCGAGCAGCGAGACGAGAATTCCCGTCAAAACGTCCCCCGTTCCGCCGGTTCCCATGCCGCTGTTGCCGGTGTCGTTGACGTACAGTCGCTCGCCGTCGGTGACGATGGTTCCGGCCCCTTTGAGCACGACAATCGCTCCGGTCAGACGGGCATATTCGAGCGCGACCTGTTCCCGTTTGTTTTGAATCTGGGGGATCGGGATTCCGGTCAGACCGGACAACTCCCCCGGATGCGGCGTCAGAATGCGGGGTTTCGTTGTGCGAGTTTGCAGCAGCGGCGAACCGGCGAGGTTGTTCAATCCGTCGGCATCGACGACGAGCGGCCGATCGAGATTTTCGTAGAACCGCGCCACGAGCTGATGCAGATCTTCGGATTGTCCGAGTCCGGGACCGATCGCGACGGCGGTCATCGCACTCGCTTTCTCGAACAGGGCGTCGTCTCCTTCGAGATCGATCCGGCCTTGCGAATCGCTGGGGAGCGGAACGGTCAGATACGACGGTTCGACCGAAGCGACGATGTCGAGAATTTTGTCGGGCACAGCGAGAAAGACGAGTCCCGCGCCCGCCCGTAATGCTCCGAGACCGGCGAGGATGGCGGCTCCACTCATGCCGCGGCTGCCGGCGACGATCAGGCATTTTCCGAACGTTCCCTTGTGGCCCGATTGGGGGCGTTCGGGGAGATCGGGAGGTTCGTTGACTCGTTTCATTTGTGTTCTTCTCTCAGATCGGCCATGCGTCCGGCGATCATGCCGGCGACGTAGCCCCCTTTGAAACCGCCGTCGATGTTGACGACGGTCACGTTCGACGCGCAACTGTTCATCATTCCCAGGAGCGCCGCCATGCCGTGGAAGTTGGCACCATATCCGACACTGGTCGGGACAGCCACGATGGGACACTTCACGTAGCCTCCGACGACGGACGGGAGCGCGCCTTCCATTCCGGCGACGACGACGATCGCGTCGGCATCGCGAAAGCGGTCGAGTTGTCCCGGCAGGCGCTGCGGACCGGCGACTCCCACGTCGGTGATGAGGTCGGTGGGGATGTGCATCCAGCGGAGTGTTTCAACCGCTTCCCAGGCAACCGGGAGATCGGTCGTTCCGGCGGCGATCACGGCGACATTCGCCTTTCGCTGACTTTCCTGCCGGTTAAAGCGGACGGTTCTGCCTTGCGGATGATAGATCGACATCGGGAATCGATCGGTGAGCGCCTCGGCTTGCGACGGGCTGACGCGGGTCGCGAGGGCGTCCTGCTCGTGATCGATCAGTGCCTGAAAAATCTCGAGCAGCGTGTCGGTTGATTTTCCTTCGGCATAAACGACTTCCGAGTACCCGCAGCGGCGAGCGCGATCGAGATCGACCGTCGCCTCATCGAGAAATCGGGTGGAGACCTCGCGCGCCGCCTGCGTGATGTGGTGGAAGGCTTCTTCGGGTCCGAAGTGTCCGCTGCGAACCTGTTCGAGGATTTTCTTGATGGTTTGTTCGTCCCACATGATTCGATCGTCCTCCTATGCTTTCAGAAGTTCTGATCCGAGCGCGTAAATTTCCTCGGTGTCGAGAACGCGGTCGTTCGACGAGAACAATTGCTCGATTGCCGCCTTGTGAATCTTCATTTTGAGTCCGCCGATACCGATCGCTCCGTAACGGAACACGCCGTCCGATTCGACGGCTTTCTCCATCACGTCGATCCCGCCGAGTCCGACGGGCGGGACCGCGTTCAGAGCGACCGCGACTTTCAGCGACATGATTTTTTTGAGCTCGACTTCCGCCAGAAACTGGACCCCGGCAGCACCCGCCGCGATGAGCAGTTCGGTTCCTTCGAGCTCGGCGGAAAGTTCCTCTCCCGATTTCAGTTCGGCAGCTTCGAGGCTGGCACCGTCGACCTTCCCGGACAGGGCATGGACAGCCGATTCCGCCCGGCTGAGCGTGCGGGAATAGAGTTTGACTTTGGCTCCCCGCCGGGCCAGCAGTTCGGCCGCGCGAACTCCGACGGGTCCGGTCCCTCCGAGAATTGTCGCGTTCACTCCCTCGAACTTGAGATGTAGCCCCGCTGAAAGGACGGCGGCGGCGGCGGTGGTGTTCGATCCGTTCGAGTCCATCATCGTCGAAACGCGGACGGGACCGAAAAATGTTTTATGTACCTGCG
>DATKCB010000288.1:0-2103 GCA_035513495.1 Planctomycetaceae bacterium
GTGCCGAAGTCAGCGAAGTGACCGGACGTCCCGAGGGAACGATCAAAACGTGGCTGCACCGAATTCGCAAACAATTGGCCGAGGCGCTGTGTCGCCGCGGTATCGTACCGGAGTCGAATTATGGATTGTGAAAATTTTCAAGCGTATCTTCGCGAGTGCGTCGAACAGCATCGGACGCCCGATGCCGGACCGTTCGAAGTTCATCTGGAGTCGTGTCCCGCCTGTCAGCAGGAATGGACTCACTGGCAGGTTCTCGATCGTGCGATCTCCGAATGGAACGATCTCGGCGAGACGCCCGATTTGTCGTCGCGCGTCCTCTCCGAGCTGACTCACGGATCTCCGCGACATCAGGCCGCTCCGTCGACTCCTCCGAACCGTCGTGCGTCAGCCCGCTGGATCATGGCGGCAACGGCGACGTTGTTACTGATCGGAATCGTTCCGCTGGTACTCAGTTTTATGATGCGGCCACACGATCATTCCGATTCGATGGTCAAAAACGGTTCCGAGTCGGAAGAGCTTGTGCCCGTTCACACCACTCCAACAGAAATCAGTTGGGAAGAAGTGATGAAACAAACCCGCACGGCCTACAGCAGCCTGCTCGACGAAGCGGGGATTCGACCGCACTCTTTCTCCGAGATGAATTCGCCGCAGCATCCGGTTCACGAGCCTCGCGATGGCGCTTCCAATGAACCGACCTCTCTCGGTTTACTCAGCCGCGACGTGCGTGAGTCCGTCGGGTTTCTGGGTCGATTGTTACCGCCCCTCGAACCCACCCGTTAATTCTCATTCCAATCAATCAGCGAAATCAAATCATGATCCAAACGATTCGACAGAATTCGATCGTCCCGCTGTTTTTCACCATGTTGCTCTTGTGTTGGGGGCCGGTGACGCTCCAAGCCGAACTTCCCGACTTCGTCCGAGCAGATGTGGGGCTATGTCTGCACGTCCGCGAAATTCCGGCCTGGACGGAGGAGATCAAAAGCTCCGAAATTCGAACACGTCTGGAAACGGCTCCGTTTTTTCAACGCTGGAAATCAAGTGGCAATTACACCGGCCTCAAAACGACGATTCGCGAACTCGAAAAGATGCTGGGACGTCCGCTCTCCGACGTTCTCCGCTCCACGTTCGGCCAGGAAATTCTGCTGGCGGTCTATCCTGATGCAGGCGAAAAGCCCGCGGGTGTGATGATGACCCGACCTGCAAATCGGGGGCAAACTCAGGAATTGATCGATTTGTGGAATCGACTGGAAGGAGCCGTCATTGTCCCGGTCGATGATCGATACATGCGTCGAACTTCCCCCAAAGGACCGCAACTGTTCTATTTTCTGAGCGATGAACTGTTCGCGATGAGCGATCGGGAAGAACTGATTGCCGAACTCGGACCGGCGGGATTCGAAAATTCCCTCGCGCATTCCGTTCGCTGGAAACGCGCGATCGAATCGTTGGAAGAAGCGAACTGGGCGATTGCCTATTTTCAACCCGACCGCTGGAAGCATCATCTGACCGTCGAACATCGAGATTCGTTCGAAGAGGCGTTGTTCCAGCAGATCGGGCGAATGGAAAGTCTGGCGGCCGGAGTCGAGGGACGTAATGGCCTGCACGTACGGATGAATCTGCTTTATCCGGCGGACTCGGAACCAGTCAGCCTGCGAACGTATCGGGAGCTTCACAGCGAACCGATTCCGGACTGGTCGGAGCTTTCGGCACGAACGATTCTGATGGTCGTCGGCCAAGGTGGACCGGACTTCCTGGCTGAGTTTCTCAAACAGCACGCGACCAGGTCTCGCGATACCCTCGCCGGATTCGAAGTCGTGAGAGGTTTGCTGCTCGGGCGTGATCCGCTGGAGGAGGTCCTGCCTCTGCTGGGCCGACATTGGATGGTTTCGGTCAGTTCTCAACCCGACAGAGCCGATTTTCCCTGGGATTTCGTGTTTCAGTTAGAGTTTGAGGAAAGCACCGCTCAAAACTCGGCATCGTCAGGAGACGGGAATCCCGCTCGTTCCGGTTTGCATCAGTCGCTGCAGAATCTGGTGCGGACCGCCGTTCGCATCGCCGGATTATTTCTGTCTCCATCGCTCGAGAATCGGCCGCGCATGTTTTCGG
>DATKCB010000289.1:0-4077 GCA_035513495.1 Planctomycetaceae bacterium
GGACGGTGGCGACGTTTATCGCGTTCCCCGACCGATCGATTATTCCAATTGTGAGGAACGTATCGAAGCAGCTTCAACCGCGTTCATCAGGATTCCCCGCAATCCGCCCCGCTCGAGTTCGTGGAGACCTGCGATGGTGGTCCCGCCGGGTGAGGTCACCGCGTCCTTGAGGTCTCCCGGATGGGTGCCGGTTTCCAGCACCATGCGGGCGGCTCCCAGGACCGTCTGCGCCGCAAATTTTGTCGCAATCGAGCGCGGAAGTCCCATGCGGACTGCACCGTCACTCAAGGCTTCGATGATCTGATAGACGTAGGCCGGTCCGCTGCCCGAAAGCCCTGTCACGACATCGAGCAGTTTCTCGGGAACCTGTTCGACCAGTCCCACTGTTTCCAGCAGCCGCGCGACACGCAGCGAGTCGGACTCGGTGACGGAACTCCCCGTGCTGAACGCACATGCCCCGGCTGAAACCAGACAAGGAGTATTCGGCATCACCCGGATCACGCGAGCGCCCGAACTCAGTTTACTTTCGATGGACGAGAGTTTGACGCCTGCTGCAATCGAAACCAGCAGCTTCCGATCGGACCACACGTCCCCGATTTCTTCCAGCACCGGAGCGACGTGCTGCGGTTTCACGGCGAGAAAGAGCAGGTCGCATTCGCGGACGAGATCCGGATTGGATTTCAGAGGTGTTCCGCCCGTTTCCCGGCAAAACTCCTGCAGCGCGGCGGAAGAGGGATCGGCGGCGAAGAGGCGTTCGGGAACGATCACCTGCTGCGCGAGCATGCCGCGGGCGAGGGCTGTGGCCATTTTCCCCGCTCCGAGAAAACCGATTTTTTCAGCGATTGATGTCATGTCTTTAAACCTTGTATCTGCCATGAGTCTAGATCATAACATGTCCGTCGAGCGGAGGCATTCCTGCGAAACTCCACAATCCGGCCCGATTCAGACATTGCTGATCTGGATGATCTGGAAAAATACCGAATCGTTGGAATCGGATTTTGCATCACCGATCGAGGCCCCCTACAATCGTCACTTGTTTCGCGAAGCCGCTGCGATTGTGATTCCGACAAAAACTTCACTCAAGGACTGCGTGCTGTGTCTCCCCCAAAAACTGATGACTCCGACTGGGATCCGGTCTACATTCATTCTCGCCGGGAAGCGATTCTGATTATCTGCACCTGGCTCGTCGCCCTGCTGTGGACGGTGCCATACTGCTATCTGAACGGCTACCTTCCCGCGGAAGTTTCGCGCGAGGTCACGTTCATCTGGGGTATGCCTTCCTGGGTCTTTTACGGAATCGCTTGTCCGTGGATGATCGCGAATCTGTTCACTGTCTGGTTCTGCTTTGGATTCTTCGAGGATGACGACCTCGGTGAAAACGATCCGGAAGGGTCTTCCGGCGAACCCTACTCCGGAGAGGAAGGGATCGCCCGATGAGCAATTTCCCAATATCCTTACCGTTGCTCGCGCAGGAGGGGGCGTCCTCGGCACTGACGGTCTTCCTGATTTACACGTTGGCCGTGTTTGGTCTCGCTGCGATCTCCAACGTCCTGATGAGGGGTAAAAGTTTTCTCAGCGAATATTTCCTGGGAAGCCGCAGTCTCGGAGTGTGGGCGTTCGCGCTGACGTTCGCAGCCACCAGCGCATCGGGAGGGAGCTTCACCGGGTTTCCGTCTCGCATCTATTCGCACGGCTGGATTCTCGCCTTGTGGATTTCGTCCTACATGGTCTTTCCGCTGTGTACGATGGGGATCCTGGGGAAACGGATCAATCAGGTCGCGCGCATTTCCGGTGCGATTACCGTTCCCGATGTGTTCCGCGACCGCTTCCGTTCTCCGGCGATCGGTATTCTTTCGGTCTCGCTGATCGTCTTTTTCATGTCGTTCAATCTGGTCGCTCAGTTCAAGGCGGGGAGCAAAATTCTGATCGTACTGCTCCAGGACAACGGTTTGTTCCAGGACGGCGTGATCGGAATGAAATCGGTGCTTCCGGCAGATTCGACGATCGATCCGGCGTATCTGTTGTGCCTGTTGATGTTCGCCCTCGCCGTCGTTCTGTACACAACTTACGGAGGATTTCACGCCGTCGTCTGGACCGACGTGATGCAGGGGATCGTGATGGTCATCGGTGTGATGATCATGCTCCCGCTCGCGATCTCGCAAGTGGGTGGGGTGGATTCGCTCGGACGCGAGATGTCCGCGATGACGACACCCCGGATCGGATTTGTCGAGGTGGCAGTCGAAGGAAATTATGAAGGGGGCAAGATTCTTCCCAGTCGCTGGATCCGTCTCGAGGGAGAGGCGGGAAACGCGCGGTTGCTGCGTCTCAATTCCGACGTCGTCGCTCCCGCCCCGGATCGCGCCCGTAATCAGGAAGTGAAATACGTCGAATTGACGACTCCATCCGAAATCGAACGGCAACTCGAGCGACTGACGAAAGCGGGTGGTTCCGGACTGCTCAACGAGATTCCCGGGGTCAACGTGTCGGTCAAGTTTCTCGTCGAACGGGAGTATCTGTATGGAGCCGATCGCACCGGAGCGTACGTGACGGGACCCGGTCCCGTTGCCGTCGAACTGAAAGCGACTGCCGCCGAAGAAAAAAAACGCGACCTCGAAAAAGAGCAGGGGGAGAACCTCGGATTTCTCGCGTTTTCGATCGCGATCTCATACTTTTTCATGTGGGCCATCTCGGGAACGGGGCAGCCGAGCAACATGGTTCGGCTGATGGCCTTCAATCGATCGGCCACACTCCGGAAGTCCATCTTTACGGTCATGATTTACTTTTCAATGATCTACTTTCCGCTCGTGATGATTTTCTGCTGTGCCCGTGTCTTGATTCCCGGAATGGAACTCGATTCTGACAGCATCATGCCGTCGATGGCGGTCGAATTGACTTCGAATGCAGGACATCCGTGGTTGGCGGGATTGCTGATCGCGGCCCCGTTCGCCGCGATCATGTCGACGGTGGACAGCTTTCTGTTGATGATCTCGTCGGCGGTCGTGCGGGACATCTATCAGCGGAACATCAACCCCGACGCCTCCGAAAAGAACCTCAAACGCCTCAGTTTCCTCTGTACTCTGCTGGTCGGTTTCGGTGCGATGTTCGGTGCCGTCAATCCACCGAAGTTTCTGCAGGACATTATTGTCTATGTCGGCAGCGGACTCTCGGCCTGTTTCCTTGCGCCGGCGGTTTACATGCTGTTCTGGCCGCGACTCAACAAACAGGGGATGATGGGCGGGATGCTGAGCGGATTTGCTGCGCACTTTTCGATGTATGCAGCGGGGTCGTATTTCAACGGCAGCTTCTTCAAACCGTGGCAACCGATCGGTTTCGACCCGATCATCGTCGGTCTATTTGTTTCGTTCGTCTTGACCTATCTGATCGCCAAGGCGACTCCACTTCCCGAAGAAGATCTGGTGCGGCGCTATTTCAAGAAAAAACCTGTTGCGTAGAAATCACCTTCGGCACGCCAGGCGGGAATGAGGTCGATCGATGAAGTCGAGACGGCATTTTTTGGGTTCGACAATTGCTTACAGTATCTCGTTGGGAACTCTTCCCGAGATGCTGCTGGCCGCTCAAACTAAACTGACCGACAGAATCACCCGCGACGTCTCCACGAAATTATTCGATGGAACCAAGTGCTGGTGTCATCCGCGGGCGGGGATCGTTCCCGGTGCCGGACAAAACGGACTGCCCCGCGTCGCGATGACGATGAACACGCTCGATCTTTCGGGGAGCGACGTGTTCAAGAGCGTGTTCACGCTCGAAACCGATGATCTTTCGAAAACCTGGTCGAAACGGAACGGATTGTTCGCGACGTGAACCGAACGAAGATTTGTTCTCTCGACAAATCTTTGAGCCTTTCGTTTCCACGAATGGATCCGCATAATCGATCCTCACGTGGGGCACGATTGGATTCTGCCAGAGCATTTTAAAAACCTGCTCCACGTCGTCGAGTCACCGATCTCATCGCCCAGAATATTTCACTATGCGACGCATCCAGGTCATTGATTCTCATACCGCCGGAGAACCGACCCGGACCGTGATTTCCGGCGGTCCCGAACTGGGAAACGGTTC
>DATKCB010000290.1:0-2245 GCA_035513495.1 Planctomycetaceae bacterium
TCGAACGAGCGAACTTCCGCCCCCAGACGATGCGCGGCCAGCGAAAACAGTCCGCTTCCCGATCCGACGTCGAGGAACCGCGAACCTTCCAGCGATTCGACCTGCAACATGATCTGCAACGATTCGACGGCAGCCGCGATCCGCTGTTCGTTGACTGTCTCCAGAAAACGCAACCAGTTCGATCCGAATTCAAAACGGGCGTCGGAGGTCATGTCGTTGTCGAAGAAGTGGATTCATCAGGTTGTCTCGATTTCAATAAAGGTGCGAACCGCAATCAGTACCATAGAGACTTCCGCAGCGTTCGTCATCCCCGTTCTTCCGAAGACGCGGGAGTCTCGAAAGCCGCATCACCTGGCGGGGGGACCCGATCCGAACGGAGAAAATACCGTGACATTTTGAGCGCCTGAGATAATGAAATGAGTTCCGTCGGTCAGCAGATTTCCGCCGTGTAACGAGTCTCGATCGGCGAGCGGGATTCGCCGGGTCATCTGTCCCGAGCGATGATCGAAGACCAGGATTTCCCGATGAGTCGGCCACCAGATCTCCCCGGCGAAGAGCAACGTTCTACCCTCCAGTTGAGTTTCGGCGGTGGTAGGGGAATATTTCCAGAGAATTTGACCATCGGCAATGTGTCGACAGATCAGTGAATCGCCCATCGTCAGCAGGCGAGTTTCGACCGCTCCCAGAATTTCTTCCCGCCGTGCGGCGGGCTGCGTCCAGATCGTATCGCCGGTGGCAAGATCGAGCGCGAAGACCTCGCGGCCGTCTCCGGGAGCGGCGAAGACGAGGTCCCGGTGAATCAGCCCTTGTTCGATCGAGCCGGGGGTCGTACTTGAATTGACTGCCTCATTGCGGGATGCATAGGTGTGATACCAACGAGGCCGTCCATTCGGGAGGGAGAAGGAAGCGAGGCATCCCATTTTGCTGGAGACCACAAGCTGGTCGTCTGAAGCGGTCAGTCGAAGGCATTCGGCCAGGTTCGCACCTGCGGGAATCAAGGGGCTGTTCGAACAGACAAATCGACTCCACAAAAACTGACCGTCATCGCGATTCAGACAGATCAGGTGCAGTTCCGAGGGTAACAAGCCGCGACGACCGAGAATGTAGACCCGTTCGGACAACACGATCGGCGGCCCTGCAAATCGGAGTTGCGCCTGGTCGTCGAGAGCATTGGTATCGACCTTCCAGCGCAGCAGACCTTCCCCTTCCTCCAGATCGAGACAGATCAAAGTCGAATCGGTTCTGCGAAATTCCTCGGGAGAATACGCACTGACCGGTCCTCCCGAACGGAAATACGCTCGTCCGTCGGCGATCGTGACGGAAGCCGTCGTGGAACCGAAGATCTCGCGACCGGGAACTTGCACCGAAGTACGCGGACCGGGCGGAAACAAACGGCTCAGCCGAAACCACTTTTCCGGCGTCTGGGGCGGGTCGACGATCCAGGCGGGATGCCCCGTTTCGAGTTGTGCCGCGTACAGTTCGCGATGCGTATTCCAGAGAATCAAGTTGTTCGAAACACCCGGAATGATTGCCGCCACTGGTGAGGCTGAGTCAGGATCGAGCGGAGCCTGCCAGCGCGGGCGTCCCACCGACAGCTCGTGTTCGCGCTGTCCGTCAGTCGAATTCGTGTCGCCGAACTGACTCTCGACAAAGTTGCTGAGCAGTTCAGACCAAAGCCCTGCCTCACCTGCCAGCGCCCCGTTCGCATCGGGAAATCGTTTTGTGAAAAAGTGAAGTTCCCATTTGGCTCGCTGGACGTTGCCTTCCAGAATGCTGCACAAGACGAGCCGCGCGAGGACATCGCTTTGTGCCGTTTCCGGGTCGGGGAAACGAATCAGCGTCGAGGGTCTGCCCGGCACAAGTTCGAGGGGCACGAGCATCGTCCACCAGCGGCGGGCCTGTGCGAATTCTCCCGCTTGAAAGGACCACTCTCCGAGCAGCAGCAAGGCTTGTTCGGCCGAACGGGTCAGAAAGGCTTCCTCGACGATCGCTTCCAGCAACTGCGGGTCGCGATTCGCCGTGGCACTTCTCAGCCACTCGGCGGCTTGCGCTTCTTTTCGCGTGCGGTATTGCATCAATGCGGGCGCGGGCAACCGGGTGAGTAACACGCGGGCGTACTCCGAACCATTCAGTGAATGACCTTCACCGACTGCAATCACCTGCTCCCGTGCAGTGGAGATCGTCGATTCGAGAATGTCGATTGCGCGGGCCCATTCTTTGGCTTCCAGCAGATCATCGACCGACG
>DATKCB010000291.1:0-13035 GCA_035513495.1 Planctomycetaceae bacterium
CGCTGGTTTTGTACGAAATTTCCAAATTGGGAAGGGACTCCCATGGGGTCGATTTTACGATTTCTCGCGTTGGCCGGAGTCATTTCGGCCGGTTCGTACATGCTCTATCAGGCCGAAACCCGGCTGTCTGAGACCGAGTCGTCGACGCAATCCGAGAGTTCGGACAACGCGCCGGTCAGCCTGGGCGCTGCCTCCGGGGACGGTATTCCGTCGCTCGGCGAGACGGCTCCGCAGCAGTTTGAGCCTGAGCCTTCCTCTCTCGTAGTTGAAGTGCCAGACGATTCTCCCGGTCTGAATTTCAACGATGCCACGGTCACCACGGCGGACGGATCGATGTCCGCTGACGACCCGTTTGGGTCCGGAACCGTCCGGCTGGCCTCCGACGAAGTTCCGGTCGAACTGAGTCCTGCCACTGAAAAGGTCGATCCCTTCGGTGAATTTGTCCCCTTGGAATCAACCGGGAAAAAGACCGATGCCGGACCGGCGTTGAACCTTCCGTTGCCCGAAGAATTCCCTGCGCTGGAAAAACTGAAATCCGAGTCACCCGATCCATTCGGTGAGACTGCACCCGAACTCCCCGAACCCGCCACGCTCGACAAACCCGAAGTTGAACTCGATCCCTTCGCGCCGCTGCCTACGGCGAGGAGGTTGGAAAAACCGGGCACGATTGAAGAACCGGACCCATCCGCCGACCCCTTCGGCGAGTCGACTACACCGAGCGAGCCGAACCCGTTTGGTGAAGCAGACAAGTTCGAAGATGTCAAAGTGAAAGCAGCGGAGAGCAACGATCAGGAGTTCTATCCGATCATTACTCCCCTGCGTTCATCGCCAAAAACGACCGAAACTCGGACCGACTCGTTTGCGTTGCCGAGAATCACTCCCAAGCCTAAAGTCCAGCCCGCACCGTTCGAGAGCGACGAACAACTTCCCAAGATTGGATCGGGACCCAGTCTGCCGAGTACCGAAGCGGATCCGTTCGCCGAAGAACCACCGAAGACGAGCATTTCGCCCGCTTCGGCAGAGAATTCGTTACCCCTCATCACACCGAAGAGGAAAGTTCAGGAATCGGACCCTTTTTCGAGCGAGCCGCTCGAACGAACGGAACCAGTGAAATTCCCGCAACCTTTCGAACCGAAGCCGTCTCCCGCACCGAAGGAACTGGAAGAAGCATTTCCGCTCCCGGAACCATTGCCGTCCAGACCGATCGAAGATTCGACAGACATCAAGCAGCCAACTCCCTCGGCCGACGCGTTTCCTTCCCTGGACGCACAACCCTCAGTCGAGACACCTGTTGACGCCGATCCGTTTGGTGAATCGGAAAAAACTGTCAGGACCAACGAAACTCCCGTCGACGACTCGTTTACATTTCCGCCCCTTCCCAGAGCGACCCCCGCAGAGGCCCCTGCTCCGCTGAAAACAGTAGAAGAGGAATTCCCTTCCCTCGATCCGATTGTTCGAACTCCGATTGACGCGAAACCGGCCCCGAGCGAAGCCGTGACAAAACCCTTCCCGGGATCTCCGCTTTCAGACACCGACAATCCGCTGACGGAACTGAAGGGACTCCCTGAATTTCCCGCGGAACCCGAGTTGAGCGACGTCAAACGGCCGTCCGCTCCGAAAGAGTTGAACGAGTCGGTAATCTCAAAACCGATCGAACCTCGAGCGGTCCCGTTACCTCAACTGGTGATCGAGAAACTGGCCCCTGAAAAGGCCGTTCTGCAACAGCCCTTCGTGTATCACATCTTGATCAAAAATACCGGCACCGCTCCCGTGGCACAGGTGACGGTTCAGGATCAGGTTCCTCGCGGAACGAAGCTGACCGGAACGATTCCTCAAGCAGAATTATCCGGCGAGCGTCTGGTGTGGAAGCTGGACCGGATGCAACCGGGAGAAGAAAAGAAGATTTCGATCCGAGTCATTCCCGAACAGGCGGGTCCGATCGGGAGCGTGGCGACGGTCAACTATGTTGCCGAAGTCGGTTCTGAAACGGTCATCGAGCTGCCGAAAATCGACTTTCGTATGGTCCTGCCTCCCGATGCGCGCGTGGGAGAAGTGGTCACCTGTCGGTTCGACATCGAGAACAAAGGCGATCAGACGATCACCGGATTGATTCTGAGGGATATCCTCCCCGAAGGACTCTATCATCCGTCCGGTCAGGACCTCGAAAATCCGTTAGGAGATTTGAAACCCGGAGATCGCATCATCGAACAGTTGCAACTGAAGATCGTGAAGACCGGCGAAATCGTGAACACCGCATATCTCGGTGCCGAGGGAGGCTTGCGTCTCGAAGCGACCGCCCGGCTGAACGCCAAATCCAGCACGCTCACGATCACCCGCCGCGGACCGCAACGTCGAGTCGTCGGAAGCCCCGCGATTTATCACAACCTCGTCAAAAACGTCTCGGCCCAACCCGTCAGCGATGCGCTCGTCGTCGAGCAGCTCCCTCAGGGAATGGAGTTTGTATCGGCCAGTGCGGACGGTGAGTTTCACGACAAAGGGCGGACGATTTTCTGGAAACTTCCCACCCTGCAACCGGGACAGTCGATCGTGCTGCAATCGAAAGTCATCCCCCACGAGGAAGGGACGCAGGAAAGCCTCGTCCGCGTCGTCGAATCGACCTCGAGCAAAAGCGAAATCAAGGCGATCTCACACACCGTCGTCGATCCGGTCGAGGCGATCGGAATCGCCATGTCCGAACACCGGCAGCCGGTGCAGATCGGCGACTCGGTCATTATGACGATCGAAGCGACGAATCGAGGTCAGAGAATCGCAGAAAATGTCAGAATTCGAGCCGCGATTCCTCCGTCATTGTCTTTGATGAACGTGCGCGGGGAAACGCGTTACCGGATCGAGGGACGAGAAGTCGTGTTCGAGCCGCTGAACCAGATGTCGCCGGGAAACAAGGAAACCATTCAACTCGAACTCAAAGCCGCAGCCTCCTCCACGGCGAAGGTGAGCGTGACGATCCAGTCAGACAAAATGAATCAGCCGATCGAGCAGGCTTCGGCACTCTCGATTCAAAAAGCGCTTCGGTAGCACTGTTCCCGACCGTCACCGATTTCCATCAGTTTCCCGACTCCTGAAGTTTCATTCGCGCCGGCCCTCTCCGGCCGGTGCGGGTTTTTCTGCCGGTTGAGCGTCGCTTTCGTTCTGCGGCACACGCACGGTCGATTTCGGAGCGCCCGGCTGTGCGTGTTCGAGCAGACGCCCGTGATATTTGTCGTGGAATCGGGTCTGTCGCGACGTCGGATCGAAGGGATGCCCATCGACGAAAATTCCCTGAATTTGAGTCGTCTGCTGCAGCGGTGAACCGTCGGTGATGATCAAGGTGGCCCGCTTTCCCGCGGTCAACGAACCGAGTTCGCTGTCCAGACCGAGAATCTCAGCCGCCGACAGCGTGACGGCTCGAACTCCTTCGTCTTCGGAAAGTCCGTACGCAACCGCCATCGCGGCCTCGAACGGAGCGTTGCGGGAATTGGCGGCGTGGTCGGACCGGATACAGAAGCGGACACCCGCTTCCGACAGGAGTCCCGGATTCGCGTAAGGCGCATCGAACGGATCGTAGTCTTCGACCGGTCTGCGCATCACGGGACCGACGATCGCGGGAATTTTTTTCTCCGCGAGCTGTTGGGCCACTTTCCAGGCATCGGTCGCACCCGTCAGAATCAATTTTAGCTTGTGAGATTCGGCAAATTCGACGGCCCCGACGATTTGGTCGCGCGAGTGGGCTTCGATCAGCACCGGTTTCTTCCCGTTGAGATACGGCAACATCGCTTCGTACCGAGGATCGATCAGAAAGCCGCTCTCGTTCGCTTTCGCGGCCAGCTTCGTCGATTCGTACAAACGCGATCGTTCGAACAACTCCGTCAGCTCTTCCTTCGATTTTTTCACTTGATCGTTCGAGGGCCAATTGATCCGCAAGCCGAATTCCCAGTCGAGTGCCATCTCGGGAGCCGTCCATCCCTGAAGTTTGATCAACGACGATTGACCGCTCACGAATCCTCCTTTGGGCTGCGCCAGAATCGTCGTGATTCCACCGGCCCGCGCCACGGGAATCAGTTCCGAATCGGGATTGATCGCCACGCCGGCTCTCAGATCGGGTTGAATCCGGCCGGTCTCGTTGAAGTCCGACGTTTCATCGACGCGGCCGATTTCCGTCAAGCCGAGCGTCGTTCCCGCATCGATCAGACCCGGATAGACATGCAGTCCCCGCAAATCGAGTTCTTTCACGTCGCCGGAGAGCGCCAGTTCCTGTCCCAGCGATTCGATGCGACCGCCGGAAATGAGCAACGTGCCGCGCGGGATCACTGCGCCGTCGATCGGATGCAAGGTTGCGTTCGTGAGTGCGTAACGTCCGGACGGGAACGTCTCCAGATCGAGTTTTCCGGGGCGGTCCGTAGCTCCTGGCACTTTCCACTCGGGCGTCGTCGCGTTGTTCTGCACTGCTTGCGAAGACATCGCCGAAGGAGCCTGCCCGCGATTGAAATACAAATCACCTTCAATGAACGTCATCTCGCAGCGGGAAAATCCGTTGAGCGGGTGTCCGTTGAAGACCGCGAAGTCCGCATCCTTTCCGACTTCGAGAGTTCCCATGCGCTCGTCGAGTCCGAGTTCGCGGGCCGGATTGCGAGTGATCGCCTGCAACGCGGCGTGCTCGGGCATGTTTCCGTAACGCACCGTTTTCGCCGCTTCGAGATACAGATGCCGAATCAGTTCCGCGTCGTCACTTTTAATGACGGTATTGGCACCGGCTGCGTGCAGAAAAGCGGCGTTGTGCGGAATCGCGTCGTACGCTTCGACCTTGTAAGCCCACCAGTCCGCAAACGTGCTGCAGCTCGCCCCGTGAGCCACAATTTCGGGAGCGACCTTATAGCCTTCGAGTACGTGCTGCAGCGACCAGACGCGAATCCCCAGATCAGAAGTCACGCGCAGCAACATCAGAATCTCATCGGCCCGATAGCAATGACTGTGAATGAATTTCTGGTGGTTGACGATGTCCGCCAATGCTTCGAGACGGTAATCGCGGCGAGGAGGGAGCAACAATTCCGGATGCTCGGCGGTTTTCTGCCGCTGCTCGAACTCGATCCACTGACGGCGGTAATCGATCGCTTCGAGAAACGCGCGTTGCAGCGTCGCTTCGACTCCCAGCCGGGAGTTGGGAAATCGCCCGCTGCGGGCCTTCACATTTTCACCCAACGCGAACTTGACTCCCTGAGGCGCATCCTGCACCAGGTGTTCGGCGGCCGTCCGGCCGTACTTCAGTTTGACGACGGCGTCCTGTCCGCCGATGACGTTCGCCGATCCGTGAAACAGCCGCGCGGCCGTGACACCACCCGCGAGTGCGCGGTACTCGGAGGCGTCGTCCGTATTGACGACGTCCCGGATTCGAACTTCGGGAACGATCGACTGCGTCGATTCGTTGATCCCCTGGGTGATCATGATATGACTGTGCGTATCGATGATGCCCGGAATGACGTACTTCCCGCCCAGATCGAGAACCTCGGTTCCTTCCTCCGGTTCGAGCTGTTGACCGATCGCCGCGATCTTTCCATCGCGGACGAGCAGCGAACCCCGCTCGATCCGCTCTCCGGTGCCGGTCAGAATGGTCGCGTTCGTCAGCAACAGGCTGCCTTTGGTCTGTTGTTGTTTCAGGCGATCGGATCGGAGTTCGGTCGGCTGTTGTCCCGTCCGATCGATTTCCTCAGTTTTTTCAGAGTCATCGGACGGGTTTTCGAGCGTGATCTGGACGGGATTGTCTTCGGGCTTGGGGGCGGAGAGAGGTTGCCGTACGCCGTTCCATTGGGATTTTTTTCCGAACGGAGGAGTCAGTTCACCCGAGAGATTTTCGCCGTCAATGGTTCCGCGAAATTTGAGGATCAATTCTCTCGCGCCCGCACCGATCGCGACCTCCCACTCGATGTCCTTGTCTTTCACACGACCGTTGCGGAGCCGACCGTCCCCCTGTTCGCTTTGAAACTGGCCGCTGAGTTTGTCCCCGTTCTGAACGAAGTCGATCGTGGCGAGCGCTTTCCCCTCGTCCGATTCGATCGACAGATTCCAGGTTCCCGCGACTTGCTGAGCGGGCACGGCGTTTTCGTTTTTCTGAGAACCGTTCGGTTTGAGTTTTTCATCGATCTCCTGTTTTTGTCCGTCCACAAAAACCATCCGGAGTTTCGTCCCCTGGTCGAATAACGGTCCGTTGGTGACGACGAGATGCGCGAGTTTTCCCGGTTCGATCGAGCCGAGACGATCTTTCATGCCGAGCATCCTGGCCGGACTTCCGGTGAGCATGTCGAGGGCGACCGATTCGGGAAGCCCCTCTTCGACTGCCGTCCGCAACGCTTTCAGGATCTCCTCCCTCGATTTCAATCCCTGCGATGAAACAGCCATCGGGATTCCTGCTTCGGCGAGTTCGCCGAGTCCCCGGACGCGAGTTTCCCACTCCCGCAACTTCTCCTGCTGCACGGCAAGCGGTGCCTTGAGTTCGGTTTTGAACGCTTCCGGTTCCGGCTCGATTTCGATTTTCGGTTTTTCCCCGAAATCGAGTGACAAGATCAGTCGGGCGCGCGATTCTTTCAGGGCGTCAATCGCGAGATGAGCCTGTTCGCCCCCTTCGATTAATGGGAAACCCTTGATCCCGTTTTCCCGCAGGAATGTCAGCACCCGAAAAATGTCGTCGCGGCTCTCCGCTTGCCAGACGCTCGCCAGTTCTCCTTCGCTCACGCGATGCAGAACTTCCCAATCGGGATCTTCCGGAGGTTTCGCGAGGAGTGATTGACCGTTCGAAAAGAGACCTCGATGCGCGGCGTGTCGGTGCGAGTCTTCGAACGCTTGCCGCAGTTGAGCCGTCGCTCCCATCAGCGTGCTGGGGTAGACGCTTCCTCCCGGCGCGAAGAGCCGAAACGAAACCGTCTCGGAAAACGGCAACAACGATTCGCGAATCGGTCCTGCTTTCATGCTCAACAGCAACGAACGTCCGCTGCCAACGCGTCCGACCGGAACAACATGGGCGACGGTGAACCCCGCGGCGGCAATTTTTTCCAGCTTGTCGCTCTTTCGATCGAGATGCGGCGCAGGATCGAACGACGGTGTCAGGCTGTGCCGATGATCCGAGCGAGTGGCCGCCAGGGCAGACTGGCTGAAATCGGCTTTCTGTTCCTCGGGAGCGGGCGGTTTATAATCAGCTTTGATCAGATCGGTGGCAAACGCGTCGATCAAGCCCGGATAGACATAGAAGCCCTCCAGGTCGATTTCGATCGTTCCCGCCGTCGGCTTGAGGTCTGTTCCTACGGCGGAAATCAGACCCTCTTCGATCAGAAGATCGACAACAACCGGCGCTTGCCCGGCCGCAGCCACGACAGAGACATTTCTGAGCCGATATCCTTTCGGCTGAAAACCCGAGGTGACATCCGCCGCCGACGCGGGAGGGGGAGGAGAGAGAATCATCAGCTCGATCAGCAAGAGAACGAACCATCCCGCTCCGCGATGACCCTCGCGTCGCAGTGGCATCGGCTTCGATCCGGCAAAAATCATCGCAAACTTTCCGATAAAAACGTGGCACTTTCAAACAGACCAGTCGAGGAACCCGAACTGCAAGTTTTCGGACCCCAGACCAGTATCAGCGCGCGAACGATTCTCCGAAAGTATTAAATTTGCGATTTGAGTGGAATGGGCCGATCTGGGTCAACTGGCCTCCGTTCGAATTTTCCCTGACGGAAGGGAGAAAACTTTCGGGAATGCAATTGACAATATCGTTGGGAAAAGTAAGATAGATTGTTGTGCGGGAAGCTTGTCCTTCACACTTTGGTTATGTTATCACCTTGTTGTATGACCAAGTTCATACAAATGGCTTCTTGTTCGCCGGCAAATGTGTGTCGGATCTGTGCCTTTCACTATTGAATTTACACCACGTTGCGCAGGAATTGCTTGTTCCTCCATTTGGTGAATGGCATCCGGAGAAATCCGGAAAATGTTCGAGCAGCCGCCCCTAATTCAGCTACTTCTGTCCGATCACGATCGATCGGACAGTGAGGTAGTCGAGAGTCGAACTTTCTTCGAATCGCTTTCGAAGGAGAAGCACAGTCTCTCTTTTCGAGTCGCACTTGAAGCTTCGAGTCGTGTTCGTTGGTTGAAAAGAACGACAACTTCCCCCTCATTCCGGGAAGTCCTCACCAGAAATCTTCTCGACGGACGTCCACTTTACCGGATCGAATTCCGGAACTCGACTTCCAGTTACGTTACAGGCGTCGTTCATCGTACCGAGAGCGTCGTGAGTCGATGAGACCCGGCCTTTTTTCGCCGGGCCGTCGAAGGTCTCACCGCCTGCAGGCATCGTTTTCTCAAACTCTGATACGCTGGAATCATTCATGGCAGAAACGAATTCGGACAACCTCCAGGACACCACCGATGATGCGAAACCTCCCCGCAAACGGGCGAAGCGAACCTCTCGGAAACAACCGGAACCGAATCAGGAAACTGCGACAAGCTCTGAAGATCATGTCGCCGAACAAAGCTCGAGCGATCGACCAGTTTCGGATCACGACATCATTTTCGAAGAAAATGGCGAGCACCAACCGGAAACCGGATCCGGATCCGGAACCGGAACCGACGAAAATCGGGAGGACTCCGGTTCGAACAATCGTCGGAATCGGGGAGGAAGAAGGAATCGCCGAAACAACAATCAGCGGAGAGGTGGAGGACAGGTGAACAATCAACGCGGCGGTGGTGGTGGAGGAGGAGGCGGTGGAGGCGGAGGAGGAGGCCCCAGGGGTTCTCAGCAGAGAGGCCAGCAGCGAGATCGCCGCCAGCAGACCCGCCGGGCGAACGTCTCGCCCAGCGACGTCGAGATTGTCGGCGATTACGAAGGCGTGCTCGAACTGCACCCCAAAGGATACGGTTTCCTCCGCGATTCCTCCCGCAATTACGGCGCTCAGGAAAGCGATCCCTTCGTTTCCAGTTCCGTCATCGAAAAATATAAACTTCGCGAAGGGGTAAAAATCAAAGGCGAAGTCGGTCCCGGAACGCGCGGGCAAGGTCCGCGGCTCAAGTCGATCGATTCCGTCGACGGGAGAAGTCCGGAAGAGTTTCAGAACATCAAACATTTCGACGAATTGACACCGATCAATCCTTTCGAGCAAATCAAGCTCGAAACCGGACCCACCCCGATTACGATGCGGGTCGTCGATTTGCTCACGCCGATCGGGAAGGGTCAGCGGGCTTTGATCGTCGCTCCCCCCCGTACGGGGAAGACGATGCTGCTGCAGGACATCGCCGAGGCGGTGAGCATCAACCATCCCGAAGTCAAACTGATCGTGCTGCTCATCGACGAACGTCCCGAAGAAGTCACCGAAATGACCCGCATGGTCAAGGGAGACGTCATCGCGTCGTCGATGGACCGGGACGTCGAAAGCCACATTCGCATCAGTCAATTGATTTTCGAACGCGGAAAACGTCTCGCCGAAGCCGGAGAGGATGTGTTTATTCTGCTCGACTCCATCACGCGGACCGCGCGGGCGTTCAATAAATGGGTCGGCAATTCCGGACGAACGGCAACCGGCGGTCTCGACATCAGGGCCTTGGACATTCCCAAAAAACTGTTCGGAACGGCTCGCCGTTTCGAGGAAGGCGGTTCGCTGACAGTCGTCGGAACCGCGCTGATCGACACGGGCAGCCGCGCCGATGAGTCCATCTTCCAGGAGTTCAAGGGGACCGGAAACATGGAACTGGTCCTCAGCCGCGACCTGGCCGATCGCCGCATCTGGCCGGCGATCGATATCGGCCTGTCCGGCACCCGCCGCGAAGAAAAAATTCTCGATCCGCATGTCCTCGAAGGGACCACGCTGCTCAGGCGAAGTCTCGTCTCGATGAGTTCCACCGAAGCGATGGAACAACTCACGAAAATCCTGCAGAAGTATCCCTCGAATGCAGAATTCCTCAGCAAGGTCCGGGCGATCTTATAGTCTCGATTCGATTCTGACGATTCCAGATCCCCGCCAGCGACCGGGCGTGCAATCCGCTTCCCCTCAGCCCTCCCGTTTCATGCTGCCCAGAGTCCGTTCCGGGATTCGTTACAAACCGCTTAATCGTTTCGGGCTTTGCAAGCGATCGGAATTACCCAATCGCTTCGAACTGCGTGCGCGACTTCGAGGATGATCGAAATCGACGCTTTCGCGCGGAGAGTCGCACGGCGATCTTCAATTCTGTGCTAGGTTTAAGTGTCTTCTTCGGAAGGCGGGAGGGAGTGACGGACCCGGCTACAAGCGGTAGCCGTTCGAGATTTCACGTTCGGCGCGAGAGGAGCACTGCCGCACGTGTGGGGGACCGAGTAACATGAGTTTCATCAAGAAAATTCTCAGAACGACAACCGATCGCCACGAACAGCCAAGCTATAAAAACAACAGCTTCGCGTCGCTCGACGAAGAGGAACTCAACGCCCATCTCGGAATCGACCGATACGGAGACTTCATCCTCTCCGATGCGATCCGTCCTTCGTACGATCTGGACGTGATCCCCAAAGCGGGATTTCGCTGGGACACCTACG
Source organism: Planctomycetaceae bacterium (assembly GCA_035513495.1). Classification (GTDB taxonomy): domain Bacteria; phylum Planctomycetota; class Planctomycetia; order Planctomycetales; family Planctomycetaceae; genus DATKCB01. The sequence continues at coordinate 10,541 of DATKCB010000291.1, forward strand.
ACGATGCGTCCACGGGCGTCCGGATTCCCGTTCTCCTCGCCTCCGCCTCGAAAGAAGTTCTGTTCGATCTGTTCATGGCGTTGATCGCACCGCTCGGCGATCAGGTCGACGTCGTGCTCGAAACGAGTCACGAAACGCACGGTGATTCGCATCAGGATCGCTATCGGGATCAAATCGATCTCCCGATCCTCAAAAGCACCTTGTACGAATTCGAAGACCTGATCGTCAACGACGGCTGTGCGGGAATCGCCGTACTCAATCCGCGGATTCCGATGGAAGTGCAACTCGACGAACACAAGATGCTCGTCATGTACGGTCGCGATCTCGAAAGAATGGAAGCCATTCTGATCGACCACGGACTCGAGCGTGACGACGAAATGAAATTCCTCACCGAAGCCGAACACGTCCATTCCTCGACCGAAGAATTTCAGCGACGGTTCGAAAATCTCGCCTGTCTGCTGGGTCTCGAAGAGCATTGATCCCCGGCAAACATTCCAAGGCTTGCCGAATCACGTCGAGCCTCTAGAATGAGAATAGATGCAATGCTTCAGCCAAGTGATGTAGGACGGGCTTGTAGCCCGTCCGGAACGGTCGAGAGTGATCGTGGACGGGCTACAAGCCCGTCCTACATTTCCTCCCGCCATTCGGCTAAGTGATATGAATCGCGTTATCGGCGGCTTGAACCATCCTCGAGCCTCTTCAATGCCCCGCCCACGAGCGGGGCAGACATCATGTCCAACGATAAACTGCGGCGGAAAATTCTTTACGAAGCTGCCCGCATGGTGATCTCCCGGCAAGAGACGCAGATCTCACACGCCCGCATTCTTGCCGCACGCAAAATCTGCAAAGGCTGGGTCAAAACCTGGGACCTGCCGAGCGAGCAGGAAATCTGCGACGAACTGCAGCGGATCGAAGGCTTCCGGCAGCCCCCTGCGGTCGATCGGTTCGAGTTGTTCCACGCACTGATGCAGCCGCTCGCGCGCGTCTCGCAACGCAAACAGGATCATCCCGAGGGGGACGTCCTCTATCACAGCCTGCAAGTGTTCGACCTGGCCCGCGACGAACTTTCCTACGACGAGGAGTTTCAGCTCGCGGCGCTGTTGCACGATGTCGGAAAAGGCGTCGACCCCGTCAATCCGATCGTGGCGGGACTCCACCTCCTGGGAGATTCGATCACATCGCGAACGAGCTGGCTGATCGAGCATCTCCCCGAAGCCCACCGCATCTGCGAGGGAACCATCGGAGTTCGCGCGCGGCGCCGCTTGCACGATTCGGAAGATTTCGCCGAGCTTGTCTTACTGGCCGAATGCGACCGCGCAGGCCGAGTCGCCGGCGTCCAGGTCCCCGAACTCGAAGAGGCCCTGGCCGCGATCAAGTATCTCTCGGATCAAAACGGGTAAACCGCGCACGAATCGGGGGATCAATAATTTAGAGTGCGGAGACTTGTCACCGCTTTCACTCTCATTGCAGCCGCGAACGCGCCAACGATGTCGATGGAAAACGAGAGCTTCCGCCCAGCCGGAGCACTCCAAGGTGCCACGGCAGAAACTCAAACATCGTCGGGAGTGATGGCACTTTGAGTAATGTAGGGTGGGTTAGCGACAGCGTAACCCACCGCACTACGGACGACATACGATTAACCAACGATCCATTGGAATTCGGTGATCGAAATGAAACCAAATGAGATTTTCCTGGGCTTAGGGTTTCTCGGTGGGTTATGCTGCGCTAACCCACCCTATGACCCTTCGGTCGGGTCGCTCAGCTCTGCCGTTATGCCTCTGCACCGAGATGGAGATCAATGCACATGAATACCCCACGTTCCCATGATTTTCTGCTGTTGCTGCTGTGTGCGTCGGTGGTGGCTGGATGTGGACGCAAGTCCGCCGCGCCATCTGCGCCTGTGCCTCAGACCCTGTCCGGCATGACGCGTGACCGGACAAGTTACACCTTCCTGAAATGGGATGAGGGACTCGCCATTATGCTAGTTGACTGGTGTGACGCTCACCACATGAGCAGCTCAAGTGGCAACGGCGAACTCGATCAACGTAATGGAGATGCATACTGGTGGGACAAAGTTTCTGACGAATGGAAGGAGGGGTACGAATGGCAGTTGGAGACTTCCGACGGACAAACAGCCAAGATTACGATCAACGACGTCCAATACGATCTAGCAAAAGGCGCGGTGTTCCGCATCGACACAGGAGGAGATGGAGCCACAGTCACTCAGATTAGTCGCGATCTTTCCAACATTCAGCCCAACAGGAATTCATGCGATCGTTTTATCACCTCGACATCGGAACTCAAGAATGCCAGTCCGGCAGATCATGCTGTGCATGACGCGAACGGTGACGACGACTGAACTCACTCATCGTTATGCACAGCATGACCCACGGTCTCGACAAGCGAGAGATCGCCGGGGACGGACCGCGAAAAACGGCGGCGCAGACACAACAGACCTCGATCGCGGTCCGCCCCCAGACGTGCGACAGCGGCGA
>DATKCB010000292.1:0-12055 GCA_035513495.1 Planctomycetaceae bacterium
CGGAGTCTCGGGGGGAAATCCGCTGGAAGTGACCCGAAAGGAGAGTGTCTGCCCGCGCGTCGCGACCTTGTTTCCGATGGGATCGAGCTGGGGATTGTAATCGACAGGTTCGGCGGGTTTGACGAAGAAGTTGTTGGCGACAATCCGGGCGATCTCTTTTTCGCTGATGCGAGAGCTGTCCTCGCGCCAGCGGAGCAGTTGCAGTTGATCGTCGGACGAGTGGGCCGACACGGCAGTTCCTTTGACGCCTCGTTCGAGTTTCCACTCCGCTGTTCCGGCGGCTTTGACTTCGATTAATTCCTTGCCGATTTTAATCAGGAATGGGGCTGTTTGTGGAAAGCCTGCCGGAACGCCGGCTTCAGCAAGTTTGAGAGTCGTTTCGTTTTCGGTCAGCGGCGCGGGGAGTTTGAAGCGCGGAAAGATCGAGTCCCGATCGAGAGATCCGGGCATGCTGAGCGCTTCCGCGTCCAGAGCAATCTCGATCAACGGGTTTCCCCGATGCTCTTTGCAATCGAGATGCAGACTCGAAATCCGGTGGAGAACCGCGGCATTTTCGAAGACGTACAGAAACCGGGAAAGTTGTTCGTGTGTGGCGCTGGCTCCCAGAGAAACCTTAACAGAAGTGTAGATTTTGTTTTTGGAGGACCGCGGGCCAGGCTTCACTTCGAGATTTCGAAAATCGAACGCATTGGCCAGTTCGGTCAGCCATTCCTGATAGATTCGCTGTGCGAGTAACGGATCGTCGGGAAGGCTGAGGTCCTGAGCGTATTTCAGGTTCGCTCGTGCGGCGAGCAGTTCTCTTTCTTCGTACTCGAGTTTATCAACGTCGCTGGCGAGCCGTTCGATCTCGTTCTTCTGTTCTCGAACCGGCTTGAGAATCCAGGCGTCAAGACCCTTCCAGCCGACGATTGCGAGCAGTACCGCACCGGCGAGGAAGGCCAACTTTTGTTCGCGTTGTGTCATGATGATCGTGCCTCCTGAATTACGGCTTGATGGCCTGTGGAGGCAGTTGGGATTTGGCTGGCGTGGAACCAACAACGGCTTTCGGCTGACGATTCATCACCAGATCGAACACCGTAGGATATTCTGGGTCGCGACCGGATTTGATTTCTTTCGGTTCGACCGCGAAGCCGCTCTTACCGAAGTCCGCATAAAGTCCGTAGACCACATCGGGATCGGTGGCGACTCCTTTGGCACTGTAGCGGGCGATGTCTTTCGTGAGCGTCACGTCGAAATAGAACTGTTCGAGATAGGCCAATCCCGTTCCGGGAAGCGTGCTTTGCACTTCATCGAGTTCGGCCAACAGATCGAGATCGCGGTCCTGCCAGTCGGTGAGAATCTGATTGGACTTGAGCGTCGGCGCTTCCTGTTTCATCAGCTCTTGCAAGTCGGCTTGTGTCGTCTTCAGATCGGCGATCGCCGTATTGAGTTTTCCGCGATAGCTGAAAAAGGCATACAGACCGATCGCGACCACTGTGAGTCCGGCCGCCGCGTAAAGCCCGTATTTCCTCAAACGGTCGTCTTTCACGACCGCCTGGCGTCGGGGGTTGACGAAGTCGAGTCCGGAAATTCGACCTTGCGCTTTGTTCAGCAACAATCCGGAGAGCGCGCCGATCGTCGTCGAGATGTCGGCGCCTTTGATCGAACCGGCGAGTTGGATGACCGCGGAATTCGCCAGGTCGACTCTCTGAAAATGATTCCCGTACCGCGATTTCAACGACTCGGACTCGAACTTCGCATCGGAGAACAGCACGACTTCTCCGATTGTGATCGTTCCAATCTTCTGCTCGGTGGCGATGGTCGCTCGGTTGATCTCGGCAATCAGGGCCTTGTCGAGATCGGCTCCCTCAGCCAGGACGGCCGTGTGCATCATCATCAAGCTGTTGTTCTGTAAGAACAGGAGTTCCAGCCGATGGCCGGTCTGGGAAATCGCCAACAGAGTTTTTCCATAGTCGGGAGTCGCCGTACGCGAGGCGATCTCTGCGAGACCGACCGATTCGAGCACGACACCGGCGAGACTCAAGCCTGCCGACCGAAGGGTCTCCCGGATAGTATCGGCGTTCTTTCGATCGATCGTGGCGATCATGACCGGACGGAGTCCCTCCGCGTTCTTGCCGGGGAGCGGAAGAAAGTCGATCAACAGTTGATCGGGGGGGACCGCGGATTTCGTCGCGGCCTGCAGCTTGACGATTTCGGGAAGTTCGTCATCGGGCAGGTCAGGCAGAGGGAGGTGTCGCAACACGACTGCTTCGCGCGGCAGACTGACGACCGCAGAGTCGGCAGTCAGTCCATTTTCTCGCAATGTCCCCTTCAGAAACAGCGCCGCCGCACTGCGATTTTCGCGCGGATCGGTCCCGGAAGGCCAGTCCAGCGCGATAAACTTTTCGACGCGGACTTCGGAACCCGAAGCCGATCCGGAAAGCAGGACCAGTCGGTGCTGCTCCCAACTGATAATGAGTGAGTCGGTCATGTGTTCTTGAAGGGTTGAATCGGGGGAGTCGATGCGACAGAGGATTCGTAAACGTCGACACTGCCGCCGTTATGATTTTAACACCATTCGACACCGAAAGGGCTGGATAACTTGGAGAACTTGTCGTACGAAAATAACTTCTCCCGTCATAATCCGTACGCTCAGTTCGCTTCCTCCTGCAACTCGATCAATCGATACCCCGGTCCGAGTTCGGTGTAATCGCTGATTTGCGTGATTTTCGGAGGCGACTGCGAGCCGTCGATCCAGACGTTGATCCGCGCCGAAATTCCCGAAGTGCCGAAAAATCCGATAATCTGAGCCTGGAAGATGTCTCCCTTGGTCGTGACGAAGGGATCGAGCAGGCGGATGGTCTCGAGATCGACGATCCCCTCGGCCAGTAACCACGCATTTGTGGCCCGCGTGGCTGGATCGAAGTCCGGGACATCGTCCGAGTCGATCCCGGTCGCCGAAATGATCGCGTCGGCGATCTCCAGCGGTAGAGCCTGGCTGTCGAGCACTCCGAGGAGAACCTCGTAGCGGGCCTGATTGACGTCGATGCGGCCCTCGATCACGGTGTCGGTTTTAACGCCTAAGGCCTCATCGAGTTCGGCAAAGTACGACAAGACGTCATTGCTCGACCACGGACTGATCAACTTTTGAGGAGCTCCGTCAATCATCGCATCGACTTCGGCATCGATCAGATCGAACAGCGAATTGATGGGAAATTCCCCTCCATCCTTGAGGTCCATTCCCCCCCGCGTGACCGATCCGTCACCCCCCGAAATCGCGTTCGCGATGCCGTTGGCGATTTCGCCGATGATCTCTTCCTCATCCGGCGTCAGATCGTTCGCGTTGCCGTTGTCGGCCAGACCACCAGGCGTCTCGTAAAGCGGTGCTTCCGCAGGCCCGAAGATACGATAAGCCACCACAAACGTGGCAACCGATTCGTCGAATTCTTCGGCGATCCGGTCGTAGACGTCCGTGAGAGTGTTGCTGTTGAGGGGAATTTTTTCCGATCCGTCGATTCGCAGATTCGATTCGCTGGCGGTCACCGTCAGGTACTCGCTCCAGCCCCGATCGAGGACATCGTCTTCGTTATCGTACGGTGCCGAGCGGGAACCATCGTTTTCGTTGGAATCGAGGATTCCGTTGCGATTGTAGTCTTCTCCGTACAACAGTTCGGGCGTGACTCCTTCAACCTTCAACAACTCGTCGAGCGACCGCAAGGGACCGTCGGCGGTGGAAAACCCGGAAAACGACGAATAGTAATCACTTTCGGCTCCGTAAAGTCTGGTATCAGAATCGCTGTCGATCCAGTCGAGAATGCAATCGGCGATTTCCTCGGTCATGCCGGGAATTGCCAGCAAAAAAAAGTTGGCTTCCTCTTCCGAAAGCGAACTTTCCGCGAGAGTATTCAGATTGATTTTTGCCGATTCGTTTCGCAACCCGAATCGCGGTTTCGAACCCTGTCCGCTTCCCAGTGGTGCCACCACCGAGAAATATCCCGCCGGTCGTTCATCCGACTCGGGTGATACCAGAATGCGCTGAAACATCTCGGGATTGTGAAACAGGTTTTGTTCGGAATCGGTGCCTCTCAGGGCGATCAACGCGGCGACCCAATCGGCGCCGGAATCGGACAACTGGCGGGCTTCGATCATGCGAGAGGCCCGGATCGCGGCGTCGTATTCCGCCTGCATCAGTCCGGAATACGTATAGGCGGCGAGCGAGAGCATGACCACGATGACCAGCACCGAGAGCAGCGCACTCCCCGCGCGATTTGAATCAGCCGCACAGTCTGGCCGGGGACTCTTTCTCACAGTTGCACCTCCGTCAGAGGAGGCGGAGCCACCTGCAAAGAAATCACGAATCGAACCGTGCGCGCTTCCGCATCGTCCGATTCGAGATCGAGCAGCAGCGTCTGATCGGCCTCGTTCTCGCCCGTCGCGCTCAATTCGAGCGTGACTTCGACCGCGTTTGGAAGACGCTCCATCGCTCTCGAATCCCAGGAATCGGTCCATTCGAAGCCGTCGAAGTACCGGAAGGAGAGCGAGGTCACCTCGGGAGCGAGTACTTGCGTCTGTCCCGACGAGGTTGCGTCTTCGAATCCCATTTCGTTGGCGGAAAACAACAGTTCGAGTGCGTCCCCGTCCATTCGCGCCAATCCCGTCGCAGACGATGTTTCTGCGTCGCTCCCTTGAGCAGGAGTGACCGATCCCGCCAGACCGCTCGAACTCTTACCCGCGAGAAACCACGAAACCGCGCGATAGCCGCTGCCGGAATAATAACCTTCAGAACCCAACGTCAGCAACGAGTCTTCTCCGCTCGATCCCTCGGAGATCGAGAGTTTCGGTGGCGTGCGCAGGGGCCGACTCGTGTAAATTACCAGCGTGGTCGAGTTTCCGTACAGACCGTCGGTCCGGTTCCCGTAAGCGTCGTCCGGTGCGGTCACTTCGAGCACCGTATTGTCGTCCTCCTCTTCCTGCGAGTCATCTTCGGCGGCGGAGACGCCTTCTGCATCTTCGGCAACCTTGATTTCCTCGCGATACGTGACGCATCGCAGATCATTGGTCATGCGAAAATAAATCGCCCGCACAATTTGGGCTCGTTCGACCCGGCTCCGCCCGGAGGTTTCGGTTCGCATGAACAGAAACAGCGAAGCGGCGATCGAACTGGTCAACAGCACCAGCAGCCCGAGCGAGATCAACAGCTCAAGCAGCGTAAATCCGCTCTGAGTTCGGAGTCGAGTGTCGTCTGTGCGAGGTGTCTGCATCAAATTTATTCTCCCAGAGCCGCGTCCAGGAAGATTTGAGGATCGCGCACCATGCGCGTGATCGAATACGAATGCCCCTCCATCTCGGCTTCGGATTCCCGGGTGACGGTCACGGTGACGGTCAGCACATCCGATAAGCTGGAAGTTTCGGTCGTCATTTCCCAGGTCCATTCGGGAGCTTCGTCGATGGATTCCGGAGAACTCGATTGCAGAGGGACCACTCCCGCAATCGCTTCGTTCATTTTGGTTTCCGCGAGAATGACCGCTTCGGCTCGAAATTGTCCCTGGACCGATAAGCTCGTTCCCGTGGAAATGAGCTGGATGATCGCCGTCATCGCCCCCAGCAAAATACCGACGGCCACGATCACTTCCAGGATGGTGAATGCGGATCGAACCGGTCTGCCGGAACGATGCGGATCGAAGCTCGAACGAAACTGATTCATTGGGAATTCCTCGACTGAATGGGCGAGAGTGTCGCCGCTCCGGTCAGACTTCGAATCGAAACCGTCAGATAGTGTCCGCTGTCATTCTCCATTTCGAACAGATAATCGGTTCCCGAGCCGTCCGGATAAAACACCGCCGGAGTCGCCCACGTGACCCCCTGCACGATGTCAGCATTGGGGACGTCCTTCAGACTCTCTCCCGGGATGCTGACTTGACTGGATTCGATTCCCTTTGGTGTTTTGAAGGCATATCCTTCCGGCAGTTCGCCGGTCTCACCGGGAATTCTCAGAACCTCGACCGTCGATTCCGCGTCACCCGCCGCGGGATCGTCGTCCGCCGGGAGCATCAGGTAATGCGTCCCGTCAGGTTCGTAGAAAAATTGATACGGCACACCGTAATCGATCGCTCCCAGCCGAGTGTGAGAAATTGTTTCCGCGACCGTTCGCGAATGATCGCGGAGCGTCGCCGTCTGCATATAAGCCAGCAGGTTCGGCCAGACCATCCCCACGATCAAGAGGACCACCGCGAGAACAACCAGCAGTTCTAACAGGGTGAAACCCGCTCGTGCCGCTTCGCGAGAATGGATCCGCCGCTCGTTCATGTTTGCACGATCAGAGTGTGGGGTTCACGGACCAGTTATTGATGTCGTCCCCCGCTCCTTCTTCGTTCTGCCGGTTCGGTCCGGCCGACCAGATCGCCGGTTTGTAAGCCTGGGGGACCTTGTTGTTCGGCCACTCGTAAAAGAGCCGATTGCCCCAGGCATCCAGCGGTTCGGCTTCCAGATACGGCTGCCGAACTCGTCCGTCGGCGGTGTTCTCGCCGATGAGCAGAATGTCGATCGATTCGGGATACAAAGACTTATGGTCCGTGTAATAAAACTTGAGCGCGTTTTCCAGCCCCTTGATATTGATCTTGGTGGTTTTGATGTTGGCTTCGTCCTGGCCTCCGATCAGGTTCGGGATCACCATCGCCGCGATGGCGAGAATAATGCCGAGCACGATCAAAAGTTCCAGCAGCGTAAAGCCGGAACGTCGATTCGGGATTTTCTGGATGAGTTTCTGCATGGTTAAATCCTATTCGTCGTTGAATTTGTCTGGGTGAATTGGGTGAGTTTCTAAAACAATCCGGACATCAACAGAACCGGATACAACAGTGCGAAAATGATATACACCACGACCACCGCCATGATCAGCAGCATCACCGGCTCGACGAGCCGCACCAGCATGTCGAGGTTCCGGTTGGTGTGCCGTTCGAGACTGTCGGAGATTTCGATCAGGACGCGTTCGAGATTGTTGGCTTCCTCTCCCACGGCGATCATTTCCATGATTTCCTTCGGAAACTGTCCCGATCTCTTGAGCGGTTCGGCCAGCGATTTTCCGCTCTGCACGCCGTCGGCCGCTTCGCCGATCGCGCGCGAGAGGATCACGTTTCCGGAGGCGTCTTTGGCAATCCTGAGCGATTGCAGAATCGGCACGCCGTTGTGCAACAGCGTCCCCAGAATGCGGCAGAACCGGGCGATCGCCAGACTCGACGAAATCTTACCGACTCCCCACGCATGCAGGCGAAAGTAATCCATCCGCTCCCGGCCTTCTTCCGTATTCATCCAGTACTTGAGCAAAAACACCGCAACCGCCAGGGCGATCGCGACGGGTATCCAGAAGTTCTGCAGAAAATCGCTCAATCCCAGCAGGCTGGTCGTGGCCCAGGGAAGCTCCCCTTTGGCCTCCATCCGCGCGAAGATCGGAGCGAATTTGGGAACGAAGATCAGCATCATCGCCGACACGATCAAGGCACCCGCACCGGTCAAAAATGCCGGATAAATCATTGCCCCGATCACACGGGCTTTCAGCTCTTCCTGGTGCTCGTTGAAGGCGGCCACCCGTTTGAGGACGTCTTCGAGAAAGCTCCCTTCTTCTCCCGCCCGAACCATACTGATCACGAGATCGTTAAACGTCTTGGGATGGCTCGCCATCGCCACGGCCAGCCGAGTTCCCTCCGCCACCTGATCCCGAATGTCCTGCACGATGGCCTTCAAACCCGAATGCGACGCCTGCTCCACGATCAGATCGAGCGACCGCAACAGCGGCACGCCCGAATTTAACAGATCCGCCAGTTGCGAATAGAAGACTCCAAGCTGCTTGTTCTTGACTCGTTTGAGTTTTCTGCCCGGAGATTGAACCGAACCTTCCGCCATCACGACGCGCATCGGGAACAACTGCTGTCCCGCCAGAATGCCCAGGACTTCCTGTTCATTGGCGGCGGTCAGCGTTCCGTTCGCGAGTTCGCCCGATGCTGCACGGGCTTCGTACTGAAAATCTGGCATGGGTGGAGGTGGTAGTTGTTAGTTGTCAGGAATTAGTAGTTAGGATTCAGCCTCTGCTGGTTTCCCTTGAACATTGAACATTTTGATTTGACATTTCCCAACCGCTTTCTGCTCTCGGCTTTCCGCTTTAGTCAATAATCTCCCTTACTGATTCGTAACACTTCATCGATACTGGTAATTCCTTCGAGAACTCTGTTCCAGCCCGATTGACGAAGCGAGATCATTCCGTTTTTCAAAGCGTGATTTCTGATGTCTCCCGTACTGGCTCGAGCGACGGTCATGTGGCGAATTTCTTCGTCCATCGTGAGCAGTTCGAACACTCCGGTTCGTCCCGAGTAGCCCGTCTCGCGGCAATCGCGACAGCCGATTTCTTTGAAAATCTTGTCGACTTTTTTGAGCGGAAAATCGGGCGGCAGGTCTTCCGACGCCGGATGACATTCCGCCTTGCACTTCGGACAAAGCTTGCGGATCAGCCGCTGGGCCAGAACCCCTTCGACGGTGCTGGCGATGAGGTACGGTTCGACACCCATATCGACCAGACGAGTGATCGATCCGGGCGCGTCGTTGGTATGCAGCGTGCTGAAGACCAGGTGTCCCGTCAGAGACGCCTGAATGGCCGACTGGGCCGTCTCGCCGTCTCGAATTTCCCCGATCAGGACGATATCCGGGTCGTGACGTAGAATACTTCGCAGCCCCGCCGCAAAGGTCAAGCCGATTTTCGCATGAACCTGAATCTGGCTGATCCCTGAGGAGTGATACTCCACCGGATCCTCGACGGTGATGATCTTCAGTTTGGGATCCTTGATTTCATTCAGCGAACTATACAGCGTACTCGACTTTCCGCTCCCTGTCGGACCGGTGACGAGAATGATCCCGTGCGGAAGCTGGATCAGTTGTTTGTAGGGTGCGACCACCTCGGGCGGCATCCCGACGTTCTTCAGATTGAAGACCATCCGCTCTTTGTCGAGCAGTCGCATCACGATCCCTTCGCCGAAGATCATCGGGATGATCGAAACGCGGATGTCGACTTCTCGGCCCTTCACGCGGAGCTTGATTCGTCCGTCCTGCGGAAGCCGCTTTTCGGCGATATTCAGATGCGCCATGATTTTGAGCCGCGTAATGATCGCCGACGCAAAATGGTTGATTTCCGGAGGGACCGGCTGAATCCTGAGCAGACCATCCACGCGGAACCGCACGGTCAGTCCTTTCTCGTGGGGTTCGATATGCACGTCCGAGGCCAGTTGCTCGATCGATTCGATCAACAGTTCGTTCACCAGCCGGATCACCGACGCCGCTTGGGCTTCCGCGGCCAGTTCGCCGATGTCTTCGTCGATTTCCTCGAGGAGTTCGACTCCGTTGTTGTCCTGCTGGCGCTGGGAGACCAACTGATTGATCGTGTCGCCGCCGACACCGAGATGCAGCTTGATCATCTCGACGACAGCAGCGTGGCGCGCCAGGACAGGCCGCAATTCGCGGCCGCTGATCGCTCCGAGTTCGTCGAGCGATTCGAGATCGAACGGGTCGCCCGTCGCGACGTGGACCACTCCGCTTTCATCTTGCCGGAACGGCAAGACCGAATGACGGTAGATGACCGTCATGGGAAAAGTGCGAAGCAGTTCGAGATCGATCTTGGTTTTCTCGATGTCGATGTATTCGAGACCCAGTTCACCCGCCCAGGTCTTGAGCGCATCTTCCTCGCTCAAAACGCCCATCACGACGAGATGTTCGTCGATCCGGCGGCCGTTTTTCTGGGCGAGCGCCAGTTCGAGTTGCTGGGTTGTGACCAGCCCCTGATTGACGAGAACCTGTCCGATTTCCATGGCATTCTTCGAGAAATTAAGCGGGAAAACAGGAATTGCGGGGGGACGCAATTGCGGGGAAAATTCAATTGATGACTCGATTTCACGAACGGTCAGCGACCTCGGCCGCCAGTGCGTCCTCCATCGCCACCAGACGACGGACGCCCCCCACCGCCGCCGAACGGGCTTCCGCCACCTCCCCCGAAGGGAGAGAGGGTCTGACCGGTGCTGCCTCCGCCTCCGCCTCGTTGCTGCGCTCCTTCGCGGATCCGCTGCTCCATCGCCCGGCGAATGGCTTCGTTCTGATCATTGTTGTTGTTCTGGCTCCCCGGGTTTTGCGGATTATTGTTATCTCCACCCGAGCGAGCGGCTCGAGTACTCGGCGTCGGGGAGATTTGAACTTTCGGCAACAGCGAAACGAGCGTCTGCTGAACCATCACGGGATCGGCCGATTCGAGGCGGACGACCTGCGTGACCGGCTGAGCTTCGAGCGCTCTTTTATCGATATCCTTGACGGTGGCTTCGATTTCGCGGAACAGCGCGTCGTTCGCCGAAACGATCAGGTGGCTCGTTTTTTCGTCCACGGCGAGTGTGAGTTTGGCAAGTTGCGGACGGTTGTTTCGACCGTTGCCTCCTCCGCCTCCCGCGCCTCCCAGCAGCATCGCGGCGATATTATTATTGTTGTTCCCGCCGCGACCTCCTGCGGCATTTCCTGAGTTCAGATAGTCCTGATACAGTTCGCTGACCTGCGCGAAGACGTCGTTCACGTCGGCGTGTTCGACGGGAATCTGACGAGGCAGACGATCCCGGAGGGACTCGGGGAGATCGGACGCGTCGAGAATTCTCAGAAACTGTTCGACTTCGCGCACCTGATTCGACGGACCGGAAACGAACAGAGCGTTCATCCGCAGTTCGGGAATGATCCGGAGCGAGTTCGAAGAGGTCGAACCAAGACTCGACAATCCGCTCGCGTCGGCGACTTGCGTGCCGATTCCCATCAGGCTCGAGGTCAGACCGCCCAGCAGCGAACCATCCGATTCAAACGACGAACTGGAGACCGACGAGTCAGGAATCAGTTGTTCGAGCATGTAGGCGACCTCGGTGGCGTCGGCGGTTTGCAGATAGAACAGCGTCCAACTCTGCTGAGGCGGCATCGCCATCCCGATTTCCCGGAGCAACTGTTCGAGTTGATCGAGAGCCTTCTCATCATTGGAAGTAATGATCAACTCGTCGCCGTTGACGATGATCGAAATCGGAGAATCCTCCGTGGAGTTTGACGGGGGCGTTGCGGGCGAAGCCGGTGAATCGCCGCCAAGACGCCGCTCGAGTTCGTCCAGCAAGGCCTTGTCCGTTACGGATTCTTGCCGGGACGCTTCGTTGGCATCCCGATCTTCGAGTTCCTGCAGCGCCTGATCGGCTGAGTCGGTGTTCGCCACGTTAAACAGCCGTTCGAGATCGCGGGCCAATTGCTCCTCGTAAGACTGAACCGAGGAACTCGGCAGTCGCTCTTCGCGGGTGCGGGTCGTTGAGGTGGTTGAATCCTCGACGCGCGAAGGGGTGAACTCCCCTTTCACGGGATTTTTTGCTGCGGGGATGACGATCTTGATCGGGTTCGGAGCCGATTGCGTCCAGTTCCGTTGCATCAACTCCAGAATTTGAGCAGTGTCTCGTCCTCCTGTATTGAATCTTCGAACTTGCCCGCGACCCGTGTCCTGCTGCCCCATTTCTCCAGATTCGCCGAGTTGATTCAACACGAGCTTGATCTGCTGGATGTGTTCGTAGGTTCCGCGAATCAGCAGCAACCGCGAGAAGGTATCCGGCTCGATCACGGGCGCGTTCGCACCGTCGGTGATGAACAGTGAATTCAACGTCGAGGCGGCGCCGATCGGATCGAGTTTGTTGAGGTAGAACACCAGCACCGCGCCGTCGCCGTCGGTTCGGTCCATTTCCTTGATATCCGCGCCGATCTTGGCGTGCTCTTCTTCGGTCGCGACGATGTGCAGTTTTCGCGCTCTTCCGTCCTCGTTCACAATCAATCCGGGATACAGGGACGAAAGGGATTTGGCAATTTCAGTGGCTTGCGCGTTTTGAATGATATACACCTTCAGATACGGTGTCGTATCGACGCTTCCGCCGGCAAACCTCTGATCGCCGACGTCGATTGCTTTGATCAATGATTCCACGAATTTCATCTGGGCTCTCGTCGTCTGCACGATCAGGCTGTTCGTTTTTCCATATGCGATGACGGT